>SLMY01000031.1 GCA_007133255.1 Clostridiales bacterium | reverse complement strand
GTCGCGTTCGGTTTTGCCAGCCTGGATGGATCTTCTGTTCATGAACAACAAACTGAACTGACCATGAAGGCAGGCAGCCGTGAGCGTGTTCTTCATTTCGAAGCGCCGGTTAGCCGCAAAGATATTATTTGTTATGTGAGACCGCTCAGCTCAGATATGATTGATCCGGGAATTCTGCATGCCCATGATTTTAGACAGCTGACACCCTTCCAGCAGAAGGCCGCTCTTGTTGAGACACGGCCAGATGGTCAGGATCTCATCGTAGAGATTGAAGCGAAGTCGTATTGTCACGGCGTTTTTCTGAAGACAGACAAGGATTGTCTGCTAAGTGATAACTATTTTGATCTGCTGCCGGGCGAAACGAAGGAAATTCGTGTTGCTGCAGGTAAAGAGACAACCGTTGAACTGAACATGCCGGGGTGAAGGCTTGCCGCAGGAATCCTGACTGAAGCGGCTGACTTAACATGATGAATAAGAAAAAACGTGCTGACCGGTGATAACCATGCTGCCATGGGTTTACATACAGGCACAGGAACAGGCAGCATACAGGGCGGTCTCGATGATTCGAGACCGCCCTGCAATCTATAGGTTTTGATCTCAGCGTCAGCGTCAGCTTAAGTTTACAAAGACCATCTGACTGTGCTTATCAGGCTTCAGACCAGTTCAGTTTTATAATCATTGGCTCATGATGAAACGCTTCAACAGGACAATTAAACAAATGCAGTCCAGGTTGATTTCTGACGAGTCTTTTTTTATTCCAGAGAGGAGGCATTGTCGCGATCTCAAAATCGATCGCTTGTCCATTATTGAGCAAAGTTGCTGAGACAGGTTTTTGGTTGAAACCCGCTAAGGTGATACCATCAGCATTCATCCCTTCGTAGAAAATCAGGTAAGTGGCCTGTTCATCATCCCTCGCGATAAAAGGCATATCAGCATCCGTTTCCAACTCAGTTGTTATCTTACCGGACGACCGTGTACCAGTAAGTGCTTCCTTCGCCTGGCAAAACCATTTGCCGATATTCTGGATAATCGCGACAGATTTTTCATCAATCTTTCCATCAGGCATCGGACCGACATTCAGCAGATAACTGCCGCCCATGGCCATTATTTTCGCGATACTGCTTTTTAAGAACCGTGTGGAATGGTAATCCTCATGCCAGCGGTAACCCCAGCTGCGGCGGCCAACCGATTGACAAGCCTCGGTCATTTTATCAAAATGTTTGCCAGAAGGCACTTTCCGTTCAGGAGTGCTGAAATCTCCTTCGTCATAACCGCGGTCATTAATCAGAATGTCCGGCTGCAGGCCGCGCACATATTCATTCATCGATGGATCATCTATCTGCGGCGGGATATCCCAGAACAATGTGTAAATAGAGCCATAGCCGGTCAGCAGTTCTTTGATCTGTTTTTTGACATAGTCCCGGTATAACACGGTATCGGGTTTGTCATCCGGATATGGCGGACACTGATGTGAACTTTTCGGGTTATAGGCATTCGGATGATCCCAGTCCGGTACCGAGTAGTAAATCGAAAGCTTCATTTGATGCCTGGCACAAGCCTTAGCCAGCATCGCCAGCACATCTTTACCGTAGGGGGTGTTCATGATGTTAAAATCAGTTTCTTTTGTATCCCATAAGCAAAACCCGTCATGATGCTTGGCGGTGAAGCAGATATAACGCATGCCGGCATCAGCGGCAAGTTTTACCCATTCGTCGGGATTATAGTGGACAGGATTAAACTCTTTCATCAGGCAGCGGTAGTCATAGCGGTCGAGATTTAGTCTGGCTCGTGCCTGCTCATGATAAGCGGTCAGAGCGTAAACTCCCCAGTGAATAAACATTCCGAATTGATTGTCTTGTCTTAACGTTGACATCATAACCTCCATCCCGCCGCGAAGCGGTATCACAAAAATATTTTCATCGGCCTGATAACTTATCAGACAGACGCTGTACACATACACTTAAGAGCATGAGTTTCTGTTTTTTGTCACCAAAGACCGCGTTCATACAATGAGCAAACAGCTTTAAGGCAAATCATGTCTTTGCAGTTTTTTTCTGGCCAGAAAAATCTGGACGAAGAAAAACAGTGATGCCGTAGCGGCAAGACCTGTGCTGATCCGCAGAAAGCTTCTTAAATCATACTGGTCTATCAGCCAGCCGCCCAAATAACTGCCGATGATGCCACTCATGCCAAACATCATCGATGTAGCAAGTGTCTGGGCTGTCGCTTTCAGATTAGCCGGCGCCATCTGATAAATATAGTATACAGCACCGGTCAGAAAAAGAGCAAACGACATACCGTGCATCAGCTGCGCCAGAATAACTTGCATAGGTGTTGCTGCTGTCAGGAACAAAACTTGCCTGATCGTGAAAAAGAACAACGATATCAGAATCATGGCTCTTGGTTTAACCTTATGGATCACACGTCCCGAAAACATAAAGACAGGAACCTCACTTAAGGCTGCCACGGTAAAGGCGAAACCATACTGCTGACTGCTGCCGCCCACTTGTGCCATCAGATTAGGCAGAAAAATAATGGACGCCCGATGAGGAATGAACAAAATAGTTGAAAGCAGGACAAAACTGACATAGGCTGGATTTTTAAACAGCAGGCTGATTTTCATATTTTTCAGCGCGGCTGTGTGGGCAGGCTGTTCATCTTTTTGTCTGGAGCAGATCACGATCGCGGCCAGAGCGCTGATACCATAAATAATGAATACATAATTTATGCCAAACATGTTGACAACCTGGCCCGCGATGAGAACAGTTATCGCGAACCCAACAGATCCCCAGAAACGAATCACACCATAGCTGATATTTTCCTCCTGTTGAATACCGCGTACCAGCCAGCTATCCAGCAGCGACATCAGCGGACTTTCAAAAAAAGTTATGGTGGCAGCCAGAATGCCAATGATAATCGCTGTTTCAAGCAGCGGCATTGATAGAAGCAGCAAAGCAGCTGTTGACAGACTGAAGATGAAGACTTTTTTAACAGAGCGGATCCAATCACTAATAAAGCCCCAGAATGGCTGAGCCAGAACAACAATCGCTGAATTCACAGACATAATGAGTCCAATCGTTGTATTGCTGATTTCCCGATCCTGTAAGAATACAACAAAAAATGGGTAATAGGCGGAACACGCAGCCCAGAAAAAGAATTCCAGTGACGAAAACCCCAGTCGAATTGAGCTCTTTTTC
>SLMY01000051.1 GCA_007133255.1 Clostridiales bacterium | reverse complement strand
TGAAACCAAGCATGAGACAGATGTTTTCTGCCTGGGCCCAACAGAATCAGTCTATTGTTATTAAGGTTGACCCTCATTATTCGAGTCAGTGTTGCCCTGTATGTGGACACATTGAAAAAGCTAACCGTTCATCAATAAGAGTGTGAATGATTGATTATGTGATAGATGCTGAAAGCGGGTTAGTGATTGACAAATCTGATTTAAGGGTGGTATATTGTTCTAAATCCATATGAAAAACCTTTGAGCAGGAGAAGTAAGATTGTTTCTGGTTATCAGAGAACGGCTGGCCGCTGTGAAGCCGTATCCCGACTCATCTGAATGGACCTGCGAGGGAAGCCCGAACCCGACTTGTCAGTAGGCGCTTACGGAACGCTGTCCGTTATTTGCAGCAGGCATATGATTGTATGCTGTAAAGTGGGCGCTTGCGCCAATTTGGGTGGTACCGCAGAAGTAATAGCTTTTGTCCCTTTATGGGGCAGGAGCTTTTTTGTTGCTGCTTTTGACAAGCGACCTATATATAAGCAGCAGTCAAGATAGTAATTAAAGACAACCTGAAAAAGGGAGGAATTATAATGAATAAAGGACGTTTTGGAACACACGGCGGGCAATATGTGCCAGAAACACTGATGCCTGCTATTCTGGAACTTGAACGCAGCTATGATCAAGCCTGTAAAGATGCTGCCTTCAAACAAGAGCTGGATCAGCTGCTCGCGGACTATGCCGGCCGGCCTTCCAGATTGACTCTCGCCGCTAATATGACGGCTGATTTGGGCGGCGCCCAGATTTACCTGAAAAGAGAAGACTTGAATCATACGGGTTCACATAAAATAAATAATGTACTGGGACAAGTTTTACTGGCCAGATATATGGGAAAAACTCGTGTTATCGCCGAAACAGGTGCGGGTCAGCACGGTGTGGCAACCGCGACAGCGGCCGCGCTGCTCGGACTGAAATGTGAGATTTTCATGGGCGTTGAAGATATGAGCCGCCAGGCACTCAATGTTTATCGCATGAAACTTCTGGGCGCGAAGGTCCATCCTGTTGAAAGCGGAACCGCAACTTTAAAGGATGCTGTTAATGAAACAATGCGTGAATGGACCAGACAGATACAGGATACACACTATGTACTGGGTTCTGTCATGGGGCCGCATCCTTTCCCCACGCTTGTCAGGGATTTTCAAAGTGTGATCGGCAAAGAAGTAAAGGCACAGCTTCAGGAAAAAACGGGTCGTCTTCCAGACGTTCTGCTGGCATGTGTGGGAGGCGGCAGTAACGCGATTGGTCTGTTTCATGCCTTTACTGAAGACCGCCAGGTGAGGATGATCGGCTGTGAGGCAGCCGGCAGAGGCATAGAAACAGACGCTTCAGCTGCTACGATGGCCCTTGGCAAGCCAGGGATCTTTCACGGGATGAAATCATATTTCTGCCAGGATGACCAAGGGCAGATCGCTCCTGTCTACTCAATTTCAGCTGGTCTCGATTATCCGGGTGTTGGCCCTGAACATGCCTACCTTAAAGATATTGGCCGGGCGGAATACGTGGCTGTGAAAGATGATGAAGCGGTGAGCGCTTTTGAGTATCTTTCATGCACCGAAGGTATTATTCCCGCTATTGAAAGCGCTCATGCTGTGGCATATGCCCGCCAGCTGGCACCGCGTATGAAGCCTGATCAGATTATGGTGATTAATTTGTCTGGACGCGGTGATAAAGATGTCGCCGCGATGGCACGTTATAAGGGGGAAAAAATCAGTGAATAGAATTGAACATGTTTTTAAAGGAAGCCGCAAGGCGTTTATCCCATTTATAACCGCTGGAGATCCCTCACTTGAGGTGACAGAAAAACTCGTGCGCGCGCTGGCTGAAGCAGGTGCCGACCTGATAGAGTTGGGAATCCCGTTTTCTGACCCTGTGGCTGAAGGCCCGGTTATTCAGGCAGCCGACGAACGATCGCTCGCGGCCGGCACAGACCTGGACAGCGTCTTTAGCCTGGTAGACCGTATCCGCGAAGATTGTCAGGTTCCGCTGGCTCTGATGACCTATGCCAACCCGGTTTACCGATATGGGATCAGCCATTTCGCGAAACGATGTGGCGGCTGTGGTATTGATGCTGTAATCATACCAGATGTGCCCTTCGAGGAAAGTGAGGAGTTTCGTCCTGCCTTCAGACAGAATAAAATAGACTTGATCAGTATGATCACCCCGACATCAGCCGGCAGAGTTAAAAAAATCGCCGCCCATGCCAGTGGCTTTATCTACTGTGTTTCTTCACTGGGTGTTACCGGCGTCAGAAGTCAGCTGGACGATCAGATAAGCGACCTGATCGCCCAAGTGAAAGAGGTGCGGGATATACCCTGCGCGGTAGGTTTTGGTATCTCCACGCCCCGGCAGATCCGCCAGATGGCACAAATCGCGGATGGCGTGATTGTCGGCAGCGCGCTGGTGAGAATAATCGCTGAGTATGGAGAACAATGCGTTGAGCCCGTTATGCAGCTGGCTGGCGATCTGATTCACGCGCTTGATGAATAACACCATGTCTTTGAACATTCTGCTGAGCCGGTAGTTTTACTAGATTCTATATGAGTACCCATTTTCTTCCAGCCTGCCTGATGTAAAAAATGGCTGCATGACTGTTTGTCATCCTTTTTGCCAGTCTTTAAAAACAGGTATCAGCGCAAGTCATTAAACTGAAAAGGGTTAATAGAATTTTTTGCGTAAACCGTTGACAAATCAACTAATATGAGTAAAATAGTTGATGTGTCAACTTCATGTCGCTTCTCATCAGAGCCTGAATTCTTTTTGGCAAGAACATCAACTGGAAGATCATTGTAGTTGTTTCTCTCCTTTTTCTTAACTTACTACAATCTGGTAGTAATTGCTTCATGAAACCATAAGAACTACTCAAAATAATAATAATGTGATTAGAATATGCTGCATACTTGCTCGTAGCAATGATAATTTCCCATCAAGGATTCCCGGTAGCGGCAATTATTGGAGATTCCCGCCAAAAGATGACAAGTCGGAACTAGAACCCAAAACTCTATGATTCCTTGCGGGATATTTTGTACACTAAAAATTTGATTTTTTCAGCCCACAAGTTGGCGAAGTAACACAAGCTGCTCCGGCTCCAACGATGCGGAGTTGATTTTAGAGTAGCGCCAATTTTAGTGTTGTCATCGCGAGTTGGATGCGATTCATTTTTTT
>SLMY01000074.1 GCA_007133255.1 Clostridiales bacterium | reverse complement strand
CGTTGATAAAATGGAAGAGCGAAACATTAACCCTTATACAGATGTTCTGACTGAGGAGGATTATCGAATGGCTTTCGGCCATTCATTTAAGCATCCTTTTACGGGTCTTGACTATATTGATCTTTATAAGAGTCTGGCTGAAAATGACAATATTGAGATTGTGCTGGCAAATGATTACCAGGCTGCTTTAACTTATTCACAGGATGTCCTGGTAGCGAATATCCATGATCGGATTAAGTTGAAGAAAAAACTTCTGGCCGCCGGTGCCCGAACAGCGCTTGGCCTTGATGATATCATCAATGAACCGGTGCGAGACAGCGGCTTTAATCCTGAATATGGTCTGCTGGGATCGAACCAGGCAGGATCAGACCGGTTGAAACTGTTCCCGCGCGACTGCCAGCCCTTCGTTGAAGCTGTCCAAAATAAGCTAAATGAGCAGACTGGCAAGAAAATTGAAGTAATGGTGTATGGCGACGGTGCCTTTAAAGATCCACAGGGAAAAATCTGGGAACTGGCAGATCCAGTTGTTTCACCTGGTTTTACAGAAGGTCTTAAAGGAACACCCAATGAAATCAAGATGAAGTATATCGTTGATAATGAATTGAGTGAGCTTTCAAGATCTGAGATGGTCGATGCCCTGCGAGACAAAATCCGTTCCAAAGGAACAGATCTGGTTGGGCAGGCCGAATCAGCCGGCACCACACCGCGTCAGCTGACCGATCTGCTGGGCACACTGTGTGACCTGATGAGCGGCAGCGGCGATAAAGGCACTCCTGTTATACTCATCCAGGGCTATTTTGATAACTATGCTGTTGACTGAGCCGTTATGTTGATTTTATAGTCTTATCGAAGCTGCTGCTTTGCTTTTTTAAAAGCGTCAGCGGCTTTTTTAAGGTCTTCTTTTGTGTGAGCAGCCGAAACTTGTGTTCTGATACGTGCTTTTCCCATAGGGACAACCGGATAGGTAAAGCCTATGACATAAACACCCTCTTGCAGCAGTTCATCCGCGATTCTGATCGTCAACGCTTCATCGTAGGTCATTACAGGTACAATTGGATGCTCTCCGGCTATCACATCAAAACCACTTTGAGAGATTAATTTGCGAAAATACCGCGTGTTCTCATAGAGGCGATCACGCAGGGCTGTGTCATCTTCAAGCCGCTTTAAAACATGCAAAGAAGCTGCTGCCACCGCTGGCGCCAGGGTATTGGAAAAAAGATAGGGCCGGCTGCGCTGCCGGAGCAGATCAATAACCGGTTTAGCCGCGCAGGTAAAACCACCGCTGCCGCCGCCCAGTGCTTTGCCAAATGTCCCGGTAACAATATCAATTCGATTCGTTAATCCATAGTGATCCGGCGTACCTCGTCCCTTTGGTCCGACAAACCCGACCGCATGGCTGTCATCAACCATTACCAGCGCGTCAGTCTGATCAGCCAGATCACAAATGGCAGGAAGATCAGCCAGTGTCCCGTCCATCGAGAACACACCATCGGTTGCGATCATGATATGCCTGGCTCCCTCTGTTTGTGCTTCTTTTAACTTCTGGCGCAGGTCTTGCATATCATTGTTCTGATAACGATACCTTTTAGCTTTACATAACCGAATGCCATCGATGATACTTGCGTGATTGAGCTGATCACTGATAATGGCGTCTTCCGGACCAAGCAGAGTCTCAAAAAGGCCTGTATTAGCATCAAAACACGATGAGTAGAGAATCGCGTCTTCAAAGCCGGTAAAACGGCTGACAGCAGCTTCAAGCTCTTTATGCAGTTCCTGTGTACCGCAGATAAAGCGCACCGAAGAAAGGCCAAAACCCCATCGGTCATAACTTTCTCTGGCAGCCGCGATGACCTGCGGGTCCGCTGAAAGACCCAGATAATTGTTCGCGCACAGATTGATAAGATGCCCCTGTCTGCTGACATCAATCGAAGGCCCCTGTCTGCCTGTCAGGTATCGTTCATTTTTTTCCAGTCCCTGTGCTCTGATCTGATTAAGTTGATCGTTAAAAAAAGAATAAGCTGATTTTTCCATTTCAGACACCCTCACATCATTCATGTATGGCCCGGCAGGCGTTGCTAATACCATACTTGCTGAAACTGTCAACGTCATGATTTGTTATCCGGCAGAAGGCGACACGTTTGCCCAGTCAAGTATTATTTTCCCTGATTGTCCGTTTTTCATCAACTGAAAACCGCTTTCAAACTGTTCTGCGGGCAGACGATGCGTTATCAAGCCGCTGATATCAAGCCCCGATTGAAGCATGGTTGTCATTTTATACCAGGTCTCATACATTTCCCGGCCATAGATACCTTTAATCGTTAATCCATTGAAAACCACTTTTTGCCAGTCAATGCGTGCTTGCGCATCCGGAATACCCAGCAGCGCGATTTTTCCGCCATGGTACATAGCGTCGATCATCTGTCTGAAGGCATCGGCGCTGCCTGACATCTCAAGCCCGACATCGAAGCCTTCCTTCAATTTCAAGGCTGACCAGAAATCTGAAAGACTCTGCCGGCTGACATTGATCGTCCAGCGGATACCCATTTCCCTGGCCAGTTCCAGCCGATAATCATTAATATCTGTCAGTACAACATGCCTCGCGCCGGCATACTGACAAATCAGCGCTGCCATGATCCCAATCGGGCCGGCGCCTGTAATCAGGACATCCTCACCGATCAGTTCAAAGGACAAGGCAGTATGTGTCGCGTTTCCCAGCGGATCAAAACAGGCCGCCACTTCATCGGAGATATCATCAGGGATGCGCCAGATATTAGTCTGCGGCATACAAAGGTACTCAGCAAAGGCACCGGAGCGGTTCACCCCGATGCCCTGTGTCTGCCGGCATAAATGCCGTCTGCCCGCCAGACAGTTGCGGCACTGGCCGCAGACAATATGACCCTCACCCGATACGCGCTCACCTACTGAAAAACCGTGTACCTGCTGGCCAGCTGCAACAATTTCACCGCAAAACTCATGGCCGATGATCATACCGGGCTGAATGGTTCTGGCTGCCCAATCATTCCAGTCATAGATGTGGACATCTGTACCGCAGATAGCCGTTTTTTTAATTCTGATCAGAACCTGGTCATTTTTCGGCACAGGTATATTAATTTGCCTGAAAGCCAAACCTGGTTTTGCTTCTTCTTTAACAATTGCCCACATTTTACTCATTGGCGCCTCCGTATATGTCCTTACAGGGTGAACACTGACATTATGACAGATGT
>SLMY01000197.1 GCA_007133255.1 Clostridiales bacterium | reverse complement strand
GTTTTTTCATAAGCAATCCGGCGGCAGCTGTCAATTAGGACAGGCGCCGCCCGATAGATGAAAACATTATATCAAACGAATCCTTATACGCTGGTGTCAGATGTTCGATCAACAGATCCAGATGCATGATGAGGAACGATTGCCTGAAAAAGGAGTAGTGAATGGGACGCCCCCCACGCTTGATGAAGCTTGTTGTTATTATTCTCGTCTGTTTTTTTCTGTCCGCTATAGGTTCGGGTGTTTTTGTTGAATCTGCCTCCATCGACTTTCCGGCAGAACAGCTGCCCTATTTTATCAGCCAATATGAAGTGAATGTAGAACTGAGACGGGATGGTTCAGCGGTTGTTGAGGAGTTAATTGGATATCAGGTAACAGAAGATCTGCGTGATTTCAGTTATCTTCTTCGTTATCCCGAAGCGGGCCATATTTCTCTGGACAAGATTATTGTATCAGAATTGACTGATGGCGACGAAACCGGTTTTCAGATTGAAGCGCTGCCCGGAGATGAAAATGATGGTGTTATCCGTCCGATGACTTATTATCAACAGGAAAAAGATGATTACCTGGAGATCAATCTTCATGTTTTTTCACAGTCCAATACAGAAAGACTCATAAAACTGTCTTATCATGTCAGTGATCTTATTCTCCTGCATGAAGAAGCTGGTGCGCTTGATTATCAGTTTTTCAACTCTGGTGTCAGGGGGGTTATCACTGATCCTGTGCTTAACATGAGGCTTCCGCAGCAGGTTCCTATGTCACAGCTGTGGAGTGTAGCGGTTAGCCAGTCTGACTTTAATCGGGAAACTGATCAAGAGACAATCAGCTGGCGGGCAGATAAGCTGCGAGACCGTGAGCAGCTCAGGCTGATTGTCTTGATGCCGCCTGACTTATTTCCAGATGCTCAAAAGGCTGACCTGTCACTGACATGGTCTGAACTGGCAGATCAGGCTCGTGAGCTGGCGGAGGAAGAAAGAGAAGGCATACGGTGGCGGCAGCGATTGTTTTTTTTGATCAATGTGCTGGTGATTCTGGCTTTGCCGATAGGGCTGGCTATCTTCCGTTTCTTTGATCATGAAGCTTCAGCGGAATACCAGAAGAAATACAGCCAGAATATACCGATGTTTATCCCGCCCGCTCTACTGGCTGTTTTTCTGAGAAGGCGAAAACCAGGCCATCTGATGCTGGCTACTTTGTTTGATTTAGTCCGGCGCGGCGAGTTGGATCGGGACGGTTACATTTTCATCCGTAAAGACTCCGCTTATGAACCTTATCTGGGCTATAAGGCTTATGAGATCTTTCTGGTCACCTGGCTATTTGATCATGTCGCGGAAGGCAGACAGCGGCTTTCTGTATCAGATATTCGAAAATATGCCAGAGACAGCAGTCATGCAGCAGATTTCAGGATCTATTTCCAGCAGTTTATTGTCCTTGTTAAAGAATCACTTGATGAGTATCCATTGTATGATCGTAAAAAAACACAGCAGGGCAAGTTTCTGCTGCTCATTTTAGCCGCGGCTTATGCCGGCCTGGCGATTGTTTTACTCATTTTCCTGCAATCTGTGACAGCCTTGCTGCTGGTGGTGCCGGCACTGGTTTTTCTGACATACAGTTTTTTCCTGCGTCATCTTAATCATGATGGCTCAGAGCTTTATGCCCGTGGTCAGGCAGTGAAACGAGGTATCAGATCTGCGAAAAAAGCGGATATTGAATTTGATCCGGCTTATTACGCCCTGGCTTTGCCGCTGGCGATAGCGCTTGGATACTCTGAGCGTTTTGTCAGCCATTTATCGAGCCGAATGGAAAGAAATCAGATTGATTCTTCCATTCAACATGAAATGGCTGTTTACAATGTGGAATTAGGCTCGCAGCAATGGCGAAACCAGCTGGAAAGATTAAAAGATGAGCTTCAGGTGATGCAATCATTGATCAGCAGCAGTATTCTGCTTGCCGGCGGACCTTATATCTGATGCTTTTTTCTTGTAGAACGTTGCGCCGCTCAATAGCAGTAGAAGCGCAGCCAGACCTGTACTGAGCCAAAAAGCTGTCCTGTCGGCAGATTCAGCTGCTGTGTAGTTTCCGTAAACAGCTGTCAGATCCCATGGCACATCAAGAGGATGATGCGTGTAGTCGTTGCTGCCCTGCATAAAATCAATGTCTGATACATTTAGTTTTGAGACATAAACAGTTTCAAACAAATCTTCCGGTGTCTGTCCTTCATCCTGATCCGGAATATAGTATAAGACAAGGCGGCTCAGCTGTGTCCAGTCTTCATCCGCGTAAGCAGTATCGAATGCTGTCAGGATCACTTCAAAGGGCTGATTCTGAGCAAGATGGCTGATCTCTCTGGATAGGCCATCAAACGCGTCTTCATAAACGCGTGGTGTATCCTCTTCATCTGTTCTGATATACAGACTGTATCTCACATCTGGATCAGCGTTGTCAAATGCCTGAGGCCAGCGAAGCAGCAGTTTCCCGTCATCCTGCCAGGATGCCTGCAGATAGCTGCCGGCAGCGAAAAACGGCTGGATAGCATCTGGCACGTCGACCGGAGTGAACGCGTAGCGGTCAATGATTGACAAAGTACCCAACTGACCGCTGTCGCCGCGGCCTGCTGAGGCCGCAAGCGCCTTACTGCTCAGCAGGAGGGTATGGAAGCCACCAAGCGCGATATCCTGAAAGGCATGAAATTTCTGACTTGTTTCATTACCTTGTGAGAAGCTATATAATTCAGGTAAGTTAAGCGCGTTCCCGCTCAGGCGTCGGCCAAGCTGCCCGTTGCTGTTATTACCCCATAACAACAGATAATGCCGCTCTGGCGAGTCAGGTGTATCAGACATGTCCTGATCAGACTGGTCTGTGCCCTGTTCAGCAGACAAAACCGCGTCCTGGGACTGCGGGACCCGGGCTGTAAAGGCTGTATGACCTGCTCCAGCGGCAACACTCACAATCGTTTGAGGGACCGGCTGTTGTTCGAAAACAGCCGTCCAGTTGATGGCGGCTGGCAAAGAACGATAAGATGACTGCTGCAGATCAGTTCCCAGCCCAAGCTGTCCCAAACTGTCATCACCCCAGGTCCAGATCATGTCTGTGTCGTTTTCACGAGAGACAACGGCCAGGTTATGCTGATAGCCAGCCGTGATCTGAGTCACATGCTCAAGACCGGCAACCAGGGAAGGCTTGCCATGCGACTGCGTTGTGCCATTGCCAAGCTGTCCCCGGTCATTGGCTCCCCAGGCGTATACCTGCCCGCTTTCATGCAGCGCCAGTGAATGATGGCCGCCGGCGGCGATCTCAATGATGCTGTCATTAATAACTTTTACTGGTTCAAGAGAGCGCCGGCCGACCAGTGTTTCATTCAGATCATAGATTTCCTGGTCAGGCACAAGTCCAATCTGCAGATCGCTGTTATTACCCCAGGCCCAGACACTGCCATCGCGCCCTAGAGCAATTGAGTGAAAAGCGCCTGCTGAAACAGCGGCGATCCTTGGCAGCCCCTCAACTCTTGATGGCGTATCTGTGGGTTCTATTGACTGATTGCCCAGCTGCCCGAAACTGTTTCTGCCAAATGCGTAGACATGTCCTTCGCTCGTCAGAACCAGGGAATGGTAGGCACCTAAACTGACGGAGTCCACAGGCTCGTCAAATGTGACAGGAACAGGTGAGTCGCTGTAGTCAAGATCAGGATAGCCCAGCTGCCCGTAGGTGTTATCGCCCCAAAAATAAAGTGTGCGGTCATAATGAATCATGGCGCTGTGGTACAGGCCGGCAGCGACTTGAACATTGGTGCTTTCCGGCACGGGCAGTCCCGAACCTTCGCCGTCCGCGGCTGTTAAGTCTGCGGACTGATAAAAAGTCCCCTGTCGGGTAAGACGTGTCTGGTATGACGGGTTATCCGCGGATACTGTTTCAACGGACAGAAACGGAACGAACAAGGCAGCCGTCAGGATCAGGATCAGCAGTCTTTCGGGCTTTTTTGTTTTTATATGGAATGTGTTTTGTTTCATTTACTTTAAACCTTTATAATAGGATCATATCAGATCTGCTCTTACATATGTTGCGGCAGATGTGAGCGATAAACAAATGTTATATGAATAACCATGCTACTATAACATAAACCTGCCAATCTGGAAACCGGAACACTTCAGCCTCAATATCAGCTGAGTACATCCGCGAAGCAAGACAATGTACATGCAGGTTTTAGTGCTGCTCAGGAACCTGTGAGCGCGAAATGAATACTGTTTGAGAAGGAATCAGCTGAAATATGATTAAAATCAACGATGATATCAGATACAACGTGCCGGACGACATGATCAGCCTGATGGACTATGTCTGTCAGGCGGGATATACAGCCTGGCTTGTCGGCGGATGTGTCCGTGATATGGCCAGACAACAGATCCCGGATGATTTTGACATAGCGACAGATGCCAGACCAGACGAGATAATCCGGCTATTCCCGCGTCATGCCCTGACTGGCTACGAACATGGCACCATCACAGTATTCTGGCATAAATGGAAAATTGAAATGACAACGTTGAGAACAGAAACAGATTACCGTGACAGCAGGCGTCCTGGCCAGGTCAACTTCCATGGTGACCTTCAATCTGATCTGGCCAGACGAGATTTCACAATCAACAGTATGGCCTGGAATCCTGAACAGGGTTTAATTGACCTGTTTGGCGGCCTGAATGATCTTCGGCAGAAAAAACTCAGATGCGTTGGTGATCCGGCCAGCCGGTTTTCTGAAGACGCGCTCAGAATGCTGAGGGCTGTCCGTTTTTCCGTGGTGCTTGGATTTAAACCGGAATCTGACCTGCTTCACGCCGCTGTCACGCATTCACATCTGATCAGCAGGCTTAGCCGGGAACGTATCTGGACTGAACTGAAACGGATCGCGACGGGTGCCTGCACTGAACAGATCAGCGCTTACAGCGATACAGGTGTCATCAGGCAGGCACTCGGGTCTGTACTCGGCAAGCAGGCTGATGATAGCCGGTTGTGTCTGTATCTTGGCCGATATGGCGGTACAGACCTGAGACAAGAACAGATCGTGCCGGTCTATTTAATGATGCTTGAGATGGCGTCAGATGATTCTGATAAAACCGCTGAGAAGCATGAAGAGCGCATTCTGGAAAAGTATCTGACTGCATACAGGCATCAGGCTTACAGGCGGCAGATCAAAGAAACGCTGATCAGAAAAGGCCGGCTTTCCAGAACAGAAGCTTCTTGGACGGCCGCGGTCTTTTATTGGATGTACTTAAGCCATGATCTGATGAAAAGCATGCAGCTTGACGAAGCTGCTGCCAAAACTGAATCTCCGGCAAGCAACAGGCTGAAGAATGACCTGATAAAAAGATTGAGCCTTTTATATCGCGAAGTCGGGCAATCCAAAGAAATGTTGATGACACTGGTTAATGGCGCGCAGTCACTTTATATGAAATTCGCACGACTATCTGGACACGATGATGCGGCGGCAAAAGATGAACGGGCTGTTTATTTTTTCCGCCTGCAGCATATACTGGATCAGTTAAATATCAATCAGACCCCTTTATCAGTTCTAGATCTCGCGGTGAATGGTCAGGACCTCATGAAGGCGGGTTTGTCACAAGGTCCTGAGATACAGCAGGCCCTCAATAAACTACTGGCACATGTGATTGACTGCCCGGAAGATAATAAACGTTTAAAATTGCTTGAATGGTATAAAAACTTATCAGATATTTGAAAGGAATCTGTCATATTGCTGTTAATCTGTCTATGGTATAATGACGAAAATAGATGTAATCAGCAGCCTGGCACTCAAACCAGTTATTAAACTGGCCAAACGTATACTGAAAAGTCAGGTTTTTTATAATAATTTAGGAGGCCGCTTTTATGGCAAAATCACCTCGTGCCGCATTAACTCGTATTGCGACAACTATTACCCTTAAAAACTATACCGCTTCGGGAGCAGACTCAGGTTTTTATCTTGACGGACGTCTTTCAGGGCGGCGCGAACAAAAATCAGCCGATATAACGCTTGATCGGGAAGATCGAGGCTTTTTCTTTTCTGTTTATGCTTCACTGGCAGGCCGTCGGTCACCAGAAAACGCGAAATCAAGAACGCGCGGCGCGCTGGACCGTATCATGAATGATGTCAAGCAGCCAGGCCGCAACATTGACGCGGAAATTAATGAGCTGGCTGAATGTGCCGTAAATGTGGCAGGTCGAATCTCACTGCAGCAGGAAGGTGTCAACCAGCCTTATTTTGCCGGAATCGTAGTTCGTGATTCTGAATTGGCCGCGGTAACAATGGGCAGCGGCTGTGCCTATCTGTATCGTGGTGATATTCTTTATCCGCTGACCAGCGATGATTACCCGCTCGAAGCGATCGATATGAACGGAAAGCCGGTTAATGGCATTGATATCTATTGCGCGGGCGTAGCAGGAACTGTCAGATACTCAAATATCGCGCAGCTTCAACTGGATGATTGTGTTATTGTCTGCAACAAGGAAGTCATGGAAGTATTGGGGCAGCGCGAAGTCCTTCGGCTTCTGTACGAAGCTGAAGACCAGGCTGACGCGGCAGGTATGATTATGGCGGAAGCTTCCAGTAAACTGCCTGGCGTCCCTTTACAGATTATGATTGGTTTTGTTGAGAGCATTATCTCATCTGACCGTTCAGGCCGGTTTGGATTTGGCCGAGGTCAGCTTGAAACCACCACGGGCCACCAGACCTTCCCCATAACACCGGACAGCACGGGCAAGTCTACGGCCGCGGCCGGTGCCCTGGTTTCAGGTGTTTCAGCTGCAGCCGGGAAAAAAACAAGGTCAGCCGGTACAGCTGCCGGCAGCCAGAAACAGCCGTCAAAACCACAAGATGGATATGACGCCTATGCAGATCAGGAAAGCCTTGAAGATGAATATGATGAGTCAATTGAAGATGATTTTGAAAACTCTTTTGAGAACAACAGTCGTGGACGAAAAATAGCCTTTTATCTGATTATAGCTGCCGTTTGCGTTGGCAGCCTGTTTGCCATTTATAACATGTTGTTTGGCGCGCAGGAAGTTGATTCTTCTGTAACAACAACGACAACGGCCGCCGTGACTGAAGATGAAACAAACGGGTCACCAGCTGATGAGGATGATCCGCAGGCCACCGCGGATCCTGATGAGACAGAACCGGGTAACACAGAAGATCCTGATCTGACAGACGCGGCCGGTGATCCTGATGGTGCAGATGATGACGGTGAGCCGGCAGAAACAACAGCAGAAACCACAACTGAACAGACAACAACACAGGCAGCAACAACAGCTGAAACCACAGCTGAACAGACAACAACACAGGCGGAAACCACAGCTGATGTCAGTTTCCCTTATGAGTATGAAGTTGTTTCCGGTGATCTTCTGGGCGTAATCGCCCGGAATTTCTACGGATCAGATAATCCGGACATTATAGATCGCATTGTCGCGGAAAATGATCTGGCAGACCCGGATTCCATCTTCCCGGGTGATATTCTGATTTTACCGGAAATACCCTGAACGAGTCTTCTATCTGATTAGTCTGAAAGCATTAGGCACCGTGCTGTTTATCAATCAAAAGCCAGAAGGTCATCGGCTGACTTCAATGATGATCAAGTCCTGATATGTAAACACAACTGTACCTGTCTCTATCAGCAAATCTTCTCTGACCAGTGACTCAAACTGTTCAGTCTCGTCGTCCGCTGATTCATTAACGCGACTGAATTTTGTGCGTTCAAGATTCCCGATGATAATGTAATGAATATCATAAAGATTGATCAGGTTATGACGGTAATCCTGATCTTCAGTCGTGAATAGACTTTCCACATCTTCCTGAAGCGGCAGCACTACACTGGCATACGCGTTAGGTGTATCCCGGCTGGTTCGCCACAGCCACTGGTGCGTTTGCCAGCCAATCACAGCAGGCAAACCAGTGAAAGCGGATATGCGGCAGAAATCAGTATAACTGTCGCCGTGACTTTCAAGTATGACGGGCTGACCGGTTACGTTGCTGTTCAGCCAGTTTATCGCGGCGTGATCCGCTTCCATCAGTGGATCAAGAAAGTGACTGATATGAGGGGAAGTTTTTGACGCCATTGGTGCCAGACCGTCTAAACCCCGGTACCGTTCTAATGTGAAATCACCCAGCCATTGCCCGGCAGCAGGAGCAGTATAACTGAAGGGGATGATCAGCATCACGGCCAGAACGCCTGCTGCCGACCTGGTCAGTATGCTGGCCGTATCAACTCTTTCAGACTGTTTTTTTACCCAATCGGAAAATGTGAGTCCTAAAACGCATAACCCGTAAATCCAGACCAGTGAGAGCAGGTTATAAGCCTGATAAGTAAATTTGAACATCGTGTTTGCCCGTTTGAATTCACCGGTGTAGATATCAACAACATAAATCAGTTCTGGAACCAGGATAAGGCCCAGACCGCAGATAAAGCTGACCAGGAAAAAAACATAAACTGGCTGTGACGCGCGAATTATTCTGTCAATTCTATTTTGAGGCAAAACAGCATTTTCTTTCGCGCTATCGCTGATCATCTCGTCGAGACGACTGACAGGTACACGAACACCTGACCTGCGCCTTCGCAGCAGGTACAGGGCCAGAAACAGGCAAATAAGCCCTGCGGAAACATGTGAGCCCCAGAGCATAAAAAGCTGCCAGACAGGCGTGCGGTCTTCAACCAGTGAAATAGATTTCGCGATAGGCTCAAAACCCGTGTTGAAGGGCAGGGCGATCAGATGGCTCAGGAAAAAGAGCCAGCTGATCTGTGCTCCTGTGCGAGACCCTCCTTCATCGGCCAGGATGACAACATACTGGCATACCAGGCAAGCGATAAGATACAAGAAGACCGCGATTACAGGATTTGAGACAAAAAGAAAGACAGACATAACCAGAACAGACTGAACAATGATAACAAATAGTCCGGTACGGCTGATCAGGTGTCCGGAAGATCTTGCGTTAGCATACAGAAGCAAAAGTGAAAGAACCGCGATATAAATCGCGAAGTCCCAGAAATTGCACATCATGAAAACAGCCAGCAAAATTCCTGAAAGCAACATATGGGGTTGCTTGATCATAACAATGGACCGTGTGAAAATCCTGCGCATGGCTGCCCGGTGCCAGTCATGATCACTATGCTCTTTCATTTCAATCTGCGCCTGCGATGTGGCCGGTCTGTATTCGGGCTGGAACAGACTTTTTTGCCTGATCAGATATAGAATGGTCAGCAGCAGCAGCAGCACAAAAGTCAGATTGATCACATGCGCGTGCAGATCGGCGACCAGAAATGAATAATAAGGAAATTCGTGTATGGTTTTATCGCTGGTAGGCGGATTGTAGCCGATAAACCGGGTTGAGTCAGCGAACCAGAATAAACGGTCTCTTGTATGAACCGCCATGCCGGCGTTTTCCAGCCAGCGCAGCACCCGTTGACCAGGGCTTGATTCCAGGTAGAAAAAAGCATGGCTGTTACCGCCTGATGTCAGAAGTGAAGCTGCCAGAAAGCCACCTGCCGCAGGAGCGAACCCCGTCAGTTTTCTGTCGTTTTTACTGATAAGCTGCAATGCTTTGCTGACCAGCGTATAGGCAGTTGTAAAGGTCATGGCAAAAGTTGTTGCCATGGCAAGATTGTAAGCGATCTCGGGACGAATTTGAGTTAGTCTCGCTATGTAAGTATAAAGATAGTGTCCGAAATAGTAGTAATTGATTGTTTCTCCGGCCATCCACATATCTGTGGCGGGCAGTGATTCCGAGCGCCAGATACTGTTCATGAAGCCGATATTCATGAATTTCTCAAGGCTGTCGAGGTCAGGTTTGAGACCGCGGGCAAAAGTCCAGAAAAGAAGCGCGGCAGCGAAAAGCAGTTCCGATGAGCCTATGCGCCGCCAGAAACGCTGCTGCTGTCTGTTTTGCGCTGCAGGCAGCTGACTGACAAAACGTCGACGAAGTAAAGGTGCCGCCCAGCAGGTTATGGCCATAATCAGGCACATGAGCACCATGGACCAGCGCCTCAGCGGCAGCAGCTGAATATGTGACAGGAGCCAAAGGGGAAGAACCGCCAGGATCAGTGAAAGAGGCTTAGCCGCCAGAAAGCCCAGATCGCCATCCGGAAAAAGACGCGCGGCCAGCGGCCAGACACTCAGACCAAGCGAAGTCAGACACAAATACCAGATCAGAAAATCTGCTGCGTCAGCGCTCAGCAGATAAAATGAGAAAACCAGAGGGATAAGAGGCAGTCCCAGCCAGCCATATGCGAAAAAAGATCGTTTTGATGTCATAAACTGAGGGCTGATCCAATCTGGAGACTGGTCGGATCAAAAGCTGGCTTTGCAACAGTTAAATTCATCCAAAAAGCCGCTGCCCTTTGCCTCCTTTCTTTTTCCTCATGATACGGTCAATCCTTTTCCAGATACGTCTTTATTGAAGCGACTGCCTGCCCGGCCAGCCTGATCGCGTAATTCATACCGCGATCCTCAGGATAGATCTGAGCCATACCTGCCAGTTTAACCCCTGGACTGGGTGTGTCCATCGTCGGCATTTTGTCACTGTAGGCACAATCAATAACCGGCTGCGCGTAATGTGTCCGGCAAAGTCTCCAGTGAATAACATCTGACAGCGAGAAGTGAGGGTAAACTTGTTTTAAGCTTTTCGTGAAGACCTGATAAATGCTGCCATCAGACATGGACCATAAAGGATCAGTCACGTCAAGATAACGTGAAACATAAACGATCACGCCATCGTACGGTTTTGTACCTGTGAGCCGTGTATGCTCAACAACCACAACAAAGGGCAGCCGGTCGCAGATTGTAGTCCAGTAAAAAGGCGATAGACTATGTCGAAGATGTAAAATCAGGCAAAGATCAGCTTTGTAACGAACTGACTGGGCTTTCTTCAGGTAGTCATCGGGGAGATTCAGTGATGTTGCCATATTGGCAAATTGTCTGGCGGAAACTGTCGTGATCACACCATCAACCTCATATTCCGACAACATGCCGTCATCATGGATAGCTGATACGATATAACCTTTTTTCGGAGAAACACCCTCGTTTCGGACAAAACCGGCAGCAGACGCCTGTTGAGAAGCATCTGATACTTGTGAAAAAATCATCTGATCCCTGTCCTGGTGATAACGGATGCCGACGGCTGTTCGCCCTTTATGGATTGTACCCCCCAGGGTTTCAATCTGGTTTTTCAGTGCATCTATCAGAACGGTGAACCCTCCCCGCATATATCCCAGACGTGAAGCGCTCACTTTATTTTTTCTTGAATGTCCCCGGAGTTTAAATTTATTCCAGATCCAGACTGCCGAAACAGTATTTTCATCCTGATCAAATTTGGATTGCAGCAAAGGCTGCCATAGTTTCTGATAGCTATCCTGGCCGGCCTGGCTGATCAGCCAGGCCCGGGCAGTCAGTTTTTCCAATGATTGCCAGTTATTCAGGCGGCCGGCCTTCAAAACGGCAAGACCCGTTCTGATCCGGGCTGCCAGAGGCAGTGGCCGATAACGCAGTAAATCAGCGGGACCAGAAAACGGATACATGGATTTACGGGTATAAATCGCGTCTTTGGTCTGGTGCCAGGTTATCTTATCTTCAATTTTCAGCTTGCGGCAAAGCTCAAGAAAATAGGTGTCGCTGGTAAACAGATGATGATAGATATACTCAACGGGCTGTTTTCCCCAGCTTACAGACGCTACCATACCACCCAGCTGAAGTGAGGACTCAAGTAAAATAACCTTATAGCCTTGATCGGCCAGCTGGTAGGCAGCCGTTAACCCTGTCAGACCTCCGCCGATCACACATACTGTTTTTCTCAGATGCCCTTCATGCTGCATGAATCTGTCTCCTCATCAGACTGCCTGATAATCAGGTTGGCGTTTTTAATCTCTGATTTTACGGCTTTCGAGGTAGTAACGTTTTTCGCAGGCAGCCCCGATAGAGAATGTTTTTCTGGGCAGGACGCCATTGCGGGCAAGTAACGGGAAAAAGTCATTCTTATCTAATCCAGGCAGTAAGATACCGGTATGACCGTCATGAACAAGCATTTCTATGGCACTTACACCATGTATATAATCAATACGGCACTGCTGTGCGGCAATCATCTGATCCAGCCAGGTCTGAAGCAGATCAGCCGCGAGTGACAGACTGGTTGCCTGCACCTTAATTGTCCAACTCTCGTGTTTGTCAGTAAAAACAAAGGAGTGACAGTCCTTATCGTTCTCCGGAACTGACAAATCAGTATCAGTTTCTTTCACCGCGTCGATCAGCGTGTCACCAAAATATGCCCTGGCTCTGAGCAGCAGCTCCTTAGCGCTTATATCAAATACAACCCGATGGATGGGCTCAAAATCAAGACCTTCATCGTGAATATTC
>SLMY01000217.1 GCA_007133255.1 Clostridiales bacterium | reverse complement strand
TGACAGCAGAAAACATAATCTTATAAATTGGCTTTCACCATACCATAATTTTTTACGCGCATCAAATTTTTTCGAGGTCATACGGAAAAGTCTGAGGTTTCACCTAACATAATGAAGGCCAATAGCCATTTCTATAGTCTTTATGCACAACATAGTCGAACAATTATTGTCATTATATACAACGTCAATTGGGTTGATCTGCAAGTGTCATTTTAAGAATCATCGGGTGATGATATCTGAAAATCAAAGAAAAAAGAAAACCCCGGAAAAACAATGTTCCCGAGGTTTTTATATTGGAGCCTGCGGACGGATTTGAACCCCCGACCTGCTGATTACAAATCAGCTGCTCTACCAACTGAGCTACACAGGCAAGCAAACGCATAGACTATATTAATTGAAGGATCATATCTTGTCAACCCATAAATCTAAAAAATATAATTGGGTAAGGACCAGTCCGTCAGCGTCTTAATTATCATTTGAGCCAGATAATCTGCTGGTTTCCTCAAAATGACGAAAGTTTACTATTTTCAGGGCTTTTTTCGGTGTTTCCCTTGACACTTCAGGGTCATTGGTATCATAATATGTTTTGAAACAACCCATAAGGAGGCTATATTTATGAATAAAACAGATCTGATCGATGCCGTTTCAAAATCAGCCCGTCTGAGCAAAAAAGATAGTGAAGTTGCTATCAACGCTGTGCTGGATACGATCACGGATGCTCTGATTAAAGAAGAAAAAGTTGTGCTGGTCGGTTTTGGAACTTTTGAAGTACGCAAGCGTGCAGCCCGTAAAGGCCGCAATCCAAGCACCAAAGAAGAAATTCATATCCCAGCATCTAAAGCCCCTGTTTTTAAGGCTGGCAAAGGACTGAAAGACAAAGTTAACGGCTGATCGGATAAACTTGTTCACTGAACGATTCCTGTCGTTTATATCACGGTTAATCTGGCAAGGATGCAGCGTACTCTGTGCTCCACATTCTTGTATAAGCATATATCGCCATAAGCCACCCCCGCACTCAATCGGTGCGGGGGTTTTGTCGTTCTGTCGGTTAATCTGGAGGATAAACGCGGCTGAATATTTTTTTTGACGAATCAAAGCTCGTTCATCTCATGTCTGAAGACATGAATGATCCTGGCTTCGATATAAGTTATCATATCCTGATTCCGCTACCAGCATATGGTTTTTACTTTCCAGTGCAGCTTCAGCGTCAGTTTTCTGTTTGATCACATGGTTGAGATCTCGTGTAATCTCATCAAACAAAGTACAGATCGCCGCGGCAGTTTTAACATTGCGCGTTTTGAAGTCGGAATGATTGATCAGGTAACGAATATCTCTTTCTACATTACTGACTGACACATGATAATGTTCCGCAGCAAGCGGATATAATACTTTACTGACCGGTTTCAGTTTAGTTTCATCGGCTTCAGTGATCAGCAGCAGATATCTAAGATAACGATACCCTTTCAAATCTGTTCGCATCCGGTGCTTTTTCAAGCAATTATTGACAATATCAGGGAGGAATTGATTAATATTCAGCGTTTGCCGGCTGTTTTCATCTAACAGATTGAATGCTTTTCTGGTAATCACTCTCGCTGCGTGCGCGCTGCCTTTATTGCCATCAATCATGTAATGAATTCTACCAGCTGTATCAAGCACACCCACATAACCTTTGCTTTCCATTACTCTTTTGATATTTCTGATAATATCAGCGTCATATGCGGCTATAAAGAAACTGAGCTTGTTTTTATCTGTTTGTTGAATCATTCTGTTTGTGATTTGATCAGACATTTTAACCATTACCGGCATGTATCTGCCGATTTAACCTTTCCGAATATTGAGTCATGACTAAAAAAATACCAGCTCGAGTTGAACTGATAACATAATCTCTCAAATAGCATAATTTTTCGAATGGATATAAGCCAGATTTCAAAATAATTGTCATTATTTCATGAATTTATCGACTTTTTCGGGTTATTCAGCCGCTTGAAAAAGCTTATTATTTCAGTTATCGCCAGTTGTTCATCAGGTCCGCTGCAGATTATTTCTACTGTTATCCCCTTTTTCGCTCCACAGGCCATCACATCCAGCACACTTTTTAAGTTAACCTGTTTTTGCCGGACGCGCATCCATGTATCACATGAAAACCGGCTGGCCAGGCTCGACAGCTGGCTGGCCGGACGGGCATGCAAACCTGTCTCACACATCATCTGTATCTCTCGTCTGATCATATCCTGGAAGCACCCGGAAGCATGTAGCGATAAACGGCTTTGGCGAATCCCGCTTCGGAATTTTCTGCTGTTTCCACATCGCTTATTAATTTAACAGATTTGGTTGCGTTCCCCATAGCAATACCCGTACCAGCCGCGTTGATCATGGACACATCATTATCATGATCACCTATCGCAACAATTTTTCGCATATCAATTTTCAACCACTCTGCTAACTCTCGAAGTGCCTGACCTTTTGAAACACCTTTGGCCATAATATCGATCGCGTAATCCATAGACTGAACCGCTTCACACTGGTTTAGAGTCTGCAAAAAAGAACATAAGGCTGCGTATCTGTCTGGATCCGGTACCCGCACCATTATTTTCAAAAACTCAACACCGGTGGTTTTATAGTGGCTTTCAAGCTTATAAACAGGGATCGTTTTAATGCCGCCTGCCTGGGCACGAGCATTATAATCGAAAAAATACTGAATACTTATTGACTGGTCAGGATAAAAAACAGCGTCAGCATGATAGGCCAGAAAATCAATTTCCATTTTGATCAGCCACTCGATCAAAGCGCGGCATTGCGCTTCAGGCAATATATGCTGCTGAATGATGGATTCAGTCTCACAGTTTCTGATAATCGCGCCATTGCAGGCAATAATCGGCAGATTTATTTCCAGTTCATGAACAAAGAGTCTTGCCATGCCATCCATTCGGCCTGTGGCTAGTGTCAGGTCAATACCCGCTTCTCTGAGAGCTCGTGCCGCTTTCAGGTTCTCCTCAGGAATATGATGGCCAGTGTCCAGCATCGTGCCATCAAGATCAGATACGACCAGTTGATAACGATCCGATTTATTTATTCGCTTCTTCAATTTGATTTCGGCATGAAAATCATGCACGCCTCCTATAAAGATTACGGAGCCACCGCGGTTTCTGCCATCTCATCTATAGTCAGTACATAATGGCTAAAAGGTGTATAACTAATACGGTAGGCTGTATCCGTCTCAAGGTCAAATGTCCAGCG
>SLMY01000286.1 GCA_007133255.1 Clostridiales bacterium | reverse complement strand
ATCTTGAACAAGCCCAAGTACCGGATACAGTTACGACAGAGTAAACTTTGTCGTAAAGGGTGCTGTCAACCACCCTATGATGTAACGCCACTTAAGCTAGTAATACCTATCGGAGTTAAAGGTCGGAGGCGTAAGCCGTTACTACGACTGGGCAGTTACAAGCCCATGACTTTTAGGTCGTGGGTAGTTGACAAAAGGATTATGCTGTAACAAGGCGTAATCCTTTTTTTATTGGGGCATTAGCTTGTATCAGTCAGTTTCTTCTTTCTTTGGCATACTGATATTCGCGAACCCGTAAAGAATCGTGACAAGCGGTGTCAGCAGGCTGATGAAGGCAAATGGCGCGTAAGCGAGCGCGTTAACGCCCAAAACAGACATCATGAAGGCGCCACTGCTGTTCCAGGGAACCAGCGGTGATGTTAAGGTGCCGCCTGCTTCCAGCGCACGAGATAAATTCTTATTGTGAAGGTTCAGTTCCTGATAATTGTCTTCATACATTTGTCCCGGCAGGACAACCGATAAATACTGATTAGCACCAAAGATATTAATCAGTATGGAAGTCATCACAGTAGTTGCCACTAATGGGCCGCGGCTTTGCAGCAGTTTTTCCATCTTCCTGATCAAGGCTTCCAGAACACCTGTATCGTGCATCAGGCCGCCAAATGGCAGCGCGGTTATAGCAAGTGCTACGACTGAATACATGCTGGACATACCGCCTCGAGACAGCAGCTCATCCATTTCTGACCAGCCCGTATCAATATCAGGCCCGGCATAGATTGTTTTCATGATAGATTCCATTGAACCACCCTGAACAGCCACTTGCATCACAGAACCCAGTAATGTACCGATCAGCAGACTTGGAATAGCCGGCACTTTCAGAATAACCATGGTCAAAATCGCGGCTGGCGGTATAAACAAAAGCCAGGATAAATCAAACTGGCTGGTAATTGCCTGCTGGTATTCAGAGATGTCCAGTCCATTCGCACCGTTTTCCGTGATCCTGTAACCGATGATCGCGTATAATATCAGAGCAATCACGAAACTGGGCAAGGTTGTACGAAGCATATGGCGAATATGATCATACAGATCAACCTTGAGCAAACAAGGGGTTAAATTTGTTGAGTCTGATAAAGGCGATAGCTTATCGCCAAAAAAGGCGCCTGAAACAACAGCCCCCGCAATCATTGTTTCAGGTATACCTAAAGCCTGGCCAATACCAATACTGGCAACACCAATTGTACCGGCCGTTGTCCATGAACTGCCGGTTACTACTGAAACAATGCTGCAAAGAATAAGAATTGACGGCAGGAACCATGTAGCGCTGAACAGATGAAAGCCATAATACATAATCGCCGGCACAACGCCGCTGCCAATCCAGGACCCAATCAGCATGCCAATAATCAAGAGAATCAGCATAGCTGTAGCGCCTTTTCTGATATTGTTTGCCAGACTTTCCTCAATTTCTGACCAGCTGTAACCATGACGCCAGGCAATGAGCGCGATCAGCAGTGTCCCGGCGATTAATATAGGGTGAGGCTCAGCATCAAAAAGCAAGACCGTGGTTAAAAGAAGGACACCTACCAGGACGATAGGCAGCAAAGCTAACAGGAAAGGGACCTTTTTCTTGTCCTTTGATTTAGAATCTGTCATAACCTCTCTCACTCTTTTACTTGCATTTTTTAACTAATGGTTTTAATTATACTTAAGCAGCGTCATTTTAACTGAAGAATTTTCTGGTTAATGCCCGGTCCGGTCGATTCTCAGACTGACTACAAGTCATCTTAGCGAAAATCTACTTCAAGAATACATCCTTTACTGACTCTAAATATCTGTATCCATACAAATCATCAGGCTGCAGATAACTGGTTTCAGTCCATTCATTCCAGCTGTTGATGGTCATCAACGGTGGTTGATTCGGATGCCTGTCAATATAATCACGGGCCATTATCAGGCCCTTTTTTATACTCTCAGGTGTATTGTTTTTAACGATGCCAGGTCTAAACTCCTTAAACCGCGGATTATTATCCCAGCCTAATGATAGGTGCGGGAAATAAGGAATTGAGAACTGCTTCTCAACTTTCAGCCATTCACTTTTTACATCTTCTAATATGAACACATAATCACGATCAATATCAGTAAAATGAACAAACTGATAATGCGTTATACTGTCAAATCCAAGTGATTCAATCAGCACCGCGTTACTTTTGCTTTCATTCACGCTGTCAACACCACTCAAATTTAATTGATTATTACCCCATAAAACCAGCTGCAGATGCAAATCGGCAAAACCTGCTGCTTTTACCTGTTCTCTGAACCAGGTAAGATGCTTTTTTGTCATCTCATAGCCACCCAGGCCCCTGACGAGATTTTCAAGGTCATAGATCATGAAAACAGGGCTTCCATCGATTAAATAGTAGGTTGGCTGAGAAAAATAACGTTCAATAATCCGATTAACGATAACAGAAAACTCATGCTGGTCGATAGCCCCATCCCAAATAATATTTCTGTCATCTGAAGCGTTGCGAATATCCCAGGTGTTGTTAACTGTATGATTCGCCCACATTAAATAGAACTTTACCCTATGGTTGTTTTTTGCTTTCAAGTAACCGTCATTCAAACAGTTTTCCAGAAAAGGCCTGCGGTCATACCAATACCAGTCATAAATAAAAACATTAACACCATGATCAGCCGCGGCGTTTATCTGCATGTCCATGACGTATGGATCGGCTTCGTTGACATAGCCCCATAAAGGTTTTCGCGGCCAGTTATGATCCGTAGTTTTTCTTACGGCGTTTTTAACAGACTGCCATTCACCTATACCTTCCGGCCAGAATGTCATGGTTCTGGGATCATTGCCGGAATACGCCGGCCAGACATATGCAGCTACATCATATTTACTCATATACGCACCCTCAATAAAGATTTTTACATGCAGGTCATCAGTTTGCCAGTCAATATTCACACCCACTAGCTGCTCAATGCTAACTGCTGCTTTTTTAAACTACATTAAAATAAACAAACACTAATAGCGCATAGCCTTATGATATCATAATAGATATGATCAGCATCATAACACTTGTCTTATTGAGTAAAATTATTCAGTCTTGTTGTAGCATTATCTTGTGTGTCGAACTAATGAAATGTTAGTGAACTACTCGGTATTGAAATACCGAGCTTCGTCATTCTAGGCAACGAACTTCAGTCCGTTAAACCTGTACATGACTGGTCTGCCCAATACCACTACTGGTTTCTCTAT
>SLMY01000211.1 GCA_007133255.1 Clostridiales bacterium | reverse complement strand
ATATACATTATCTCTTTCTGCTAATTGACTGTACAAAATTTGTAACCCGATCATACTTATCATATCATATTTACCGCTCTGGTCTTGCTGCGGCAACCTTTCAAACCGGGTCCCCTCCTCATCTGGCCCGAATCATGCTCGCGCAAGCGCCTTTGAAGCGCTTTCCCTTATTCCAGACGATCTGCCCGTCCGTCAAGACTTTATCGATTCCTGCGGCTTTTTCACGAGGATTGTCATAAGTTGCCCTATCACTTAGTTTACTTGGATCAAAGATAACGACATCCGCTTGTTTATCTATTTGCAGCAGCCCCCGTCCGGTTAACCCGTAACGTTTTGCCGGCAGACTTGTCATTTTGTGAATTGCCTGTTGTGGCGTCAGCAGCTTTCGCTTCAGAACCAACTCCTGCCAGATTCTCGGAAAAGCGCCGTTTAGCCTTGGATGCGGATGATCCGGAGCGCCATAAAGCGAGTCTGATATCACCGACGCATACGGCAGTAAAGCGACCCTGTCAACATCTTCCTGGCTCATGCTTCTGACTATAACAGCGACGCGGCCTTTCTCTTCACAAAGCAGTCTGATCAGGCAGGCTGTTTCATCTTCATCGTGTCCGTCCGCTGTTATATCAGTCAGACTTCGTCCAAGACAGCCCCGGTTTTTCTCAGTGATCACCGAGCTGATAATCACCCTGTCCCAGCCAATCGACTCGACCATATTATCCCAGTCAGGATTTTTTCTCATAATCTCTCTTCGAAGTAATTCAGTTCCGGTCCGGCTTGATAAAAACTCCAATGTCTGCTCAAGAGCCGCTTTCATGCAAACAGGCGGAATTAAGGTCAGCAAGGTTGTTGATCCACTGTCATAGGGGTAAAAATCAACTGTTATATCCTGCCCATCCTGCCTGGCCTTATCTATCAGGTCTATCGCCTTGGGCAATGTTCTTTGCCAGTTACTTTTGCCAAATACTTTAAAGTGGCTGATGTTGAGCGAAAGATCCGCCTTTTTTGCTATATCAATCACTTCCTGAACAGAGCGAAGCAGACCGTCACCTTCGCTTCTCATGTGGCACGTCAGCGGTCGTCCGTACGCGGCAGCCGGCTTTAGCATTTGAATATAATCTTCTGAACTGGCGAACATTTCCGGCCTGTACATCAAACCGCATGATATGCCTATAGCACCCGCGTCCAGTGCCTGGAGCAGTAAACAAGACACCTGAGATCTTTCCGCGGCGGTCCAGGCATGATCATCAAATCCTCGAACAGATGCCAGAACCGTGCCCATACCAACCATGGCTCCAGTATGAATCGGTAATTTGAGCTGATCCAGTGCGTGAAGATAGGCATCAAAGGATTCAACACGATCAGTATGTGCCGGTTTACCAAGACAAGGTTCAATATACGTGTACCAGCTCTCTTGGTTTACGCCACCAATTGGTGCTGCTGACATACCGCAGTTGCCAACGATCATACTCGTAATACCTTGCGCTAGAAGCGTTTCAGAACAAGTCTCATCGGTAAAGACAGCGAAATCAGCATGACGATGAGCGTCAATAAAACCTGGCGTGACACATTGCCCGCCAGCGTCAATCACCCATGCCGCCCGCGGCCCTTCAATCTGGCCGATGTCTTTTATTCGCCCTTCATGAAGCAGCAGATCAGCTATATAAGGCAGCGACCCAGATCCATCGTAAACAAGGCCGCCTCTGATTATAAGCGGCGCACCACTCTGATTATATGCTTCAGCTGTTTGCTGGCTGATCAGCCGTTCTGATGTGTCTGTACTCAATGACTGCTACCTCTTTATGACTAATGTGTCCTTAAGGTTTTCAGATCTATTTTTCATGACCGCATTCACGTGTCTGAAGCTTAGGGGTCGTACGAGCTGAGTTAAGATGACTTCTGCCTCGTTGAGACAAACTCCTACAGCATCTGGTGCGATCAGACCAGCATCCCGCGAGCGTCGACAACCATTTTCTGCAGTGTTTCATTTTCCCGATCATAAATGTAAACATGGTTTTGCATATTCACAGTCGGACATACATGTATCGGTCTTAGCTTAAGCAGCTGGCCTACATGAAGGTTAGTCTGGCCTGATGGACTATGCAGCATACCATGTTCTTCGCTCATGCGAATCAGCTTCAAATCAGGGTACTGTTCGGCAAAGGCATAGCCTGGATAAAAACAGGGCGGTTCATCGGGCGTGATATCCATCGGAAAAGTCTTTGTGCCGCCATCTAGCACCGCATAGTCCGGATAAGTTGTACTCACAACAGTCGCATACAAATGAGCAGCGATATCCGATTCAGCACACCAGTTTTTGCAGACCATCATATGATCGTTAAAAATATAGGTGCCAGGCCGAATCTCACTGACCAGACCTGTCCGGGCCACGTTTTCACCTGTTGGCGTTGAACCGGCGCTGATATCTTGAATTGACAACCCTGCCTCACGAAGCGTTTTGGCCGCTTCAGCCATCAGCTTTCCTTCCTCCTGACCGGCTTTTTCTCTGTCTTCTGTTGGCGCACCCTGGTAGATCAGTGATTTAAAGGTATAGATCCCGGTCAGGTTAAGGCCTGGAAGACTTTGAACATAAAGAGCCAGATCAACGAGACTGTCAGCCGCGATGCCTGTTCTTCTGGCGCCAGTGTCCACTTCCAATCGAACTTCTATTGTCAGCGAAGCTTCTGTCGCGGCCTTCGACAGCATGTCTGCTGTTTCTTTGCTGTCCACCGCCAGTATCAGCCTACTGCACTTTCTGGCAAGCTTCATCGCTCTCGCCAGTCTAAAAGCACCAACCAGAGGATAAGCGATGAACAGATCATCCAGACCACTTTCTGCCATCACCTCTGCTTCAGAGACTTTCGCGCAGGTAAGACCACAGGCGCCAGCTTGCATCTGCAGGCGGGCGAAATAGACCATTTTGTGCGTCTTTATATGCGGACGCAGTTTAACTTTATACTGGTCAGCAATCGATTGCATCGCGGCAATATTACGCTTCGTGATATCCAGATCAATCGCAAGACAAGGTGTTTCAAGTTCGTTTAATAGTTTTTGATTCATAACTAGCCTTTCTCGATTACTCGTTTTTATATGTCGCTGCTTGGCATGAGGCTCACATATAATTCATATCGATTGGAAGGTGAACTACTCGGTATTGAAATACCGAGCTTCGCCATTCTAGGCAACGAACTTCAGTCCGTTAAACCTGTACATGACTGGTCTGCCCAATACCACTACTGGTTTCTCTATATTCAGAGATTCCAGATACT
>SLMY01000010.1 GCA_007133255.1 Clostridiales bacterium | reverse complement strand
TGCCGGCTTTTGAAGCACCTCAAGACATGACAAATCTTGATTATCTGCGGCAGCTTTGCCGGGAAGGTCTCGAAAAGAGACTTGCTCTGCCGCGTCACGATGAAGATTCACTGCCGCAGGAAGAATATGAGAACCGGCTGCGGCGCGAGCTTGATGTTATTTCGCACATGGGTTTTACGGATTATTTTCTGATTGTCTGGGATTTTATCCGCTTCGCGCACAGCCGCGAGATTATGGTAGGTCCGGGACGCGGGTCAGGCGCAGGGTCACTGGCCGCCTACTGCCTGGGAATCACGAATATCGATCCGCTTCGCTATGGTCTTATTTTTGAACGGTTTCTCAATGCTGACCGGGTTACTATGCCTGATTTTGACATTGATTTTTGCTATGAGCGGCGCAGTGAAGTGATAGACTATGTAACGGAAAAATACGGGCAGGACCATGTCGCCCAGGTTATCACCTTCGGGACACTAGCTGCCAGAGCCTGTATCCGTGATGTAGCGAGAGCACTGGATGTGCCCTATGCTGAAACCGATAAAATAGCTAAAATGATTCCGCAGTCGCTGGGGATCACCATTCAGAAAGCGCTCGATACAACACCTGAACTGCGTAAAGTCTATGAACAGGATCCGGTCACCCGCGAGGTAATTGATACAGCCATGCGGTTTGAAGGTATGCCAAGACACGCGTCAACCCATGCGGCCGGGGTGGTGATCGCCGGCCAGCCCCTGACAGAGCTGGCACCCCTGTCACGTAATGATGACGCGATCGTGGTCCAGTTCGCCAAGGGGAATGTTGAGCTGATTGGTTTACTCAAGTTTGATTTTCTTGGCTTGAGGACTTTGACGGTTCTGCGTGACACAATCGAGATGATTGAGCAAAACCACGGCATAAAGATCGATATTGACGCGCTGCCGCTTAATGACCAGAAAGTATACCAGATGATTGGCGAAGGTAGGACAGATGGTGTTTTCCAGCTTGAAAGCGCTGGTATGATTAATTTTATGAAGGAACTGCAGCCGGAACATATGGAAGACATTATCGCTGGCATTTCCCTGTACCGGCCAGGTCCTATGGAACAGATCCCCCGTTATATCGCCGCCCGGCACGACCCCAGCCTGATCACCTACGACCACCCGCTGCTGGAGCCGATATTAAATGTAACGTATGGCTGTATAGTCTATCAGGAGCAGGTGATGCAGATTGTGCGTGACCTGGCCGGGTTCTCACTGGCTCAGTCAGATAATGTGCGGCGTGCCATGTCAAAAAAGAAACCGGCAGAACTGGCGAAATACAAGAACCTCTTCTTGCACGGCGGCCTTGATGAAACAGGAAAGACTGTCGCTGGCGCTGTATCACACGGCGTAAGCCTGGAAAAAGCAGAGAAAATATTTGAGGATGTGATGGCATTTGCCGGTTACGCCTTTAATAAAAGTCACGCGGCCGCTTATGCGCTGGTTGCCTGGCAGACAGCCTGGTTCAAGTTTCACTATCCGGTGGAGTTCATGGCCGCCATGCTCAATAGTTATCTGGGAAGCCTGAGCCAGGCGGCCCTTTATGTGCGTGCCTGCCGAAAGCTGAACATCGACGTGCTGCCGCCTGATATCAATGAAAGTGATGTCCGTTTCACAACAGAAAACGGCGCGATCCGCTTCGCGCTTGCCGCGGTAAAAAACGTAGGCGCCTCAGCCATTCGCGGTTTGATCGAAGAGCGCCGGTCTAATGGCCGTTTTGAAAGTTACGGTGATTTCCTGCGGCGTATGAACCAGCATGACATGAGCCGGAAAATGATTGAAAGCCTGATCAGAGCGTCAGCGCTCGACTGTTTTGAGATTCCGCGGGCACAGCTGATCGCGGTACTGGAACCCTTTACCAGTCAGCTTTCCACGGCGCGCCGCCAGAGTATGGAAGGACAGCTGTCACTTTTCGAAATGCAGTCATCAGATAGTTTTGCCGATAAAATGGAGGCTGAACCTGCATATCCCGAATTACCTGAGTTTGATAAAATGGAACGCCTGGCCATGGAAAAAGAGATGCTCGGGCTTTATATCAGCGGCCACCCGCTGGACGCGTATGATGATGTGATCCACCGCTTCACTTCTCTTGACAGTACGGCATTAGCTGGTCTGACAGAAACACCGGAAGAAGGTCATGAAGTATTGCCGATCGCGAAAGACGGGGAACGTGTGGTGATGGCCGGCCTGCTCACCGCCAGAACCAACAAGACAACCCGCAGCAATGAGCTGATGAGTTTTCTGACCATTGAAGACTTATACAGCCCTTTCGAAGTGATCGTCTTCCCCAAAGTCCTGCAGCAGTGTTCTGATAAGCTGCAGGAAGGAAATGTCCTGATCATGGGTGGTCGGCTCAGTATTCGCGAGGATGAAGACGCGAAGCTGATCGCGGAGAATCTTGAGATTCTGCGACCGGACGCGAAGCGGCTGCCTTTACAGCTTCAGGGCTATAAACACAGCGTGGCCGCGGCGGGAAAAGATGTTAAAGGCGGTAACAGGCACAAAAGTCAATCCGCGGATAACCGCGATCTGTCCGTATCCGCAGACCAGACAGGTTTTGAACAGCCTTCAGGAGAGGCGGGACAAAGCCCGGGCCCTGTTTTATGGATCCGCTATCTTGGCAGTTCTGATGATGATGGCTTCAAGCGGCTTCTGGCAACGCTGGGCTATTTCCGAGGCCAGACACCCGTCGCGGTGTACTGGCCGGAGAGCAGGCAGTATAAACATCTTGACAGCCGGTACTGGGTTGAATGCAGCGATGAGGTGCTCAGCCTGCTGGCTAGTCGTTATGGCCTGTCCAATCTGGCTTTGCGATGAGGTGCTCAGCCTGCGGCCAGGCTTCATGAGCTTGGAAATATCTTTCAGGACATGTATAATGAAGGACGTGCCAATAAGAAATGACTGACCAGTCTATCAACTGGCAGCCTGGAAATACGCAGGAGTTGATTATGAGTGAAGACAGAGAAATTCGTAATATCGGTGTTCTGACCAGCGGCGGTGACGCGCCTGGGATGAACGCTGTGATCCGTTCAGTTGTAAGAGGCGCCGCCTATTATGGATATCATGTATTTGGTGTCAGACGCGGCTTTCATGGGCTCTGGCGAGGTGATATCATTGAGCTTAATCCCAGGATGGTTTCCGAGAAACTCCAGCGCGGCGGCACCTTTTTGATGACGGCCCGAAGCAAGACATTTAATAGTCCGGAAGGCGTGGCCAAGGGGATTGAGATGAGCAAGATCTTTAATCTTGACACGCTGGTGACTATTGGCGGTGACGGCACCTTCCGCGGCGCGCGGGATTTATGCCAGCAGGGGTTTCCGGTTATCGGCATACCGGCAACCATAGATAATGATATCGCCTGCACCGAATACAGCATTGGTTATGATACAGCGATGAATACGGCGATGGAGGCTATTGATAAACTGCGTGACACCGCGTCTTCACATGAGCGCTGCAGTGTTATTGAAGTGATGGGCCGGAAAGCAGGCTATATCGCGCTGAATGTTGGTATTGCCTGCGGGGCGGAAGTGGTGATGATTCCGGAAGTGGAGCATGACTTGCAAAAAGATGTGATCAAACCACTGCTGGAAGCCAGAAACCGCGGTAAGAAACACTATATTGTCATTGTCGCTGAAGGCTGTGCGCATGCCACTGAAATCTCACAGCAAATAGAGGATATTACAGGTATCGAAGCAAGGCCTACCATTCTGGGGCATTTGCAGCGCGGCGGCAGCCCGACAGTCAGAGATCGCTACATGGCCAGTATGATGGGTCTGCACGCGGTGGACTGCATACGTGAGAACCGGCTTAACCGGCTTATTGCCTATAAAGACGGACATCTGCTTGATATTGACCTGCTGGAAGCCATGGACATGAAGAAGACGATTGACTCAAATGATGTAAAAAGCGCCCGCATTCTCTCAACTTGAGGAACTGATTCGCCAATAGCCGGTATTTCCGGTCTGAAACAGCCTTGACGCTGGAAAAATGATTGAGTCGGGCTGGTTTTGCTGATATAATCTTTCTCATGAGATTGCGGATTGAGCTTACAGTACCTAATATTCTAACGCTGATTCGATTTTTAGCCATTCCTGTTCTCGCTTACCTTATAAATGCGGGTGATGCGTATAACACAATGGCTTTTATTTTGTTTCTCGCTATCTGGATGACTGATATGCTGGATGGTTATATAGCGCGCCGATTCAACCAGGTGTCTGAGTTCGGCAAATTGTTTGATCCGCTGGTCGACAAACTTTTCCAGTTCACAACCGCGGTTATGATGTATGTTGTTGGCCGCCTGCCGTTATGGGTACCGCTTTTTATCCTGGTCAAGGAAATTATGATGATTCTTGGCAGCGCCTTGCTGTTTCGCAGAACAAAACTGGTCGTTTACGCGGAATGGTACGGAAAAATATCAACCGCTTTGTTTGTCGCTGCTTTTGCCTCCTTGTTTTTCCTGCCGCGGGATCAGACACAGCTGGCGACCTATATTTTCATCCTGCCGGTCGCCTGGTCACTTTATTCCTATATCCGCTACGCTAAGCAGTATATTGTACCGCTTCTGAAAAAGAAAATGAACCAGGAAGATAACCAGCCAGATTCGCTTCAAGATGAAAAATCTGAGCGGCCTCCTTCGGACAGACACACTTGAACAGGATAGTGTGACCGGATCTGGCAGCGTTAAGACACCTGACAGGGAAGGTTTACAGAATGGATCAACGATCACTTCGTATATTGGAATTTGATAAAATTATTAATTGGCTGACCGATCAGGCACAAACAGAACCCGGTCGCCAGCTTTGCCGTGCGCTGATGCCTTCAGCGCAGCTGGATGTGGCAAAAATGGCGCAGGAAGAAACTGATGACGCTGTGAAATGGCTGCTGACCAGAGGCGCGCTGCCGCTTTATGGCATCAGTGATGTGGCTCAGCCAGTTGAGCGCAGCCAGAATGGGGTTTGGCTCAATTGTGGCCAGCTTTTGCGTGTCGGTCAGTTTTTACGTGCTGTATCAAGACTCAGAAGGCAGCTTCCGGCCGACGAGACACCGCAAACCGCTGTGCAAAAAGCGCTGGCATCGCTGATACCCATAAAGAATCTTGAGAAACGGCTGGATGAAGCGATTGCCGGCGAAGATGAACTGCATGACGCGGCAAGTCCTGAACTCGCTTCAATCAGAAGACGGATCAAAGGTGCTCAGGCCGACGTGAAAGAGAGCCTGAACCGGCTGGTTAAAACACATGCCAAGCTGCTCCAGGACCAGCTGGTGACCCTTCGCGGCGACCGTTATGTTGTGCCGCTGAAGGCAGAACATCGCGGTGACCTGCCTGGTATTGTCCACGATACATCAGCCAGCGGCGCGACTTTATTTGTTGAGCCCCTGCCGGTGGTTGAACTCAATAACCGTATTCGTGAGCTCAGCGGCCTGGAACGCGAGGAAATCGAGCGGATTTTACAGGCTTTGTCGATGCTCGTGGCTGAAGCGTCCGAACCCATTCTGGAAAACCTGCTGGTCACAGCCCGGCTGGACTTTCTGATGGCAAAAGGGCAGCTGGCACTTAATATGAAAGCCATGCCGCCTGACATGAACCAGGAAGGGCGGATCAGGCTCAAAGCGGCCCGGCATCCTCTGATTGCCGCTGATGAAGTTGTACCAATTAATTTCGAGCTGGGTGATACGTTCCAGACTTTGGTCATTACAGGTCCTAACACGGGTGGCAAAACGGTAACGCTGAAAACATGCGGGCTTTTGTGCCTGATGGCCATGGCCGGTCTGCAGATTCCCACTCAGGAGGGGTCTGAAGTCTCAGTGTTTAACCAGGTTTTGGCTGATATCGGCGATGAGCAGAGTATCGAACAGAGTCTGAGCACGTTTTCATCGCATATGCGCAATATTGTCCAGATCACTTCAGAAGCTGGCCCGGGTATGCTGGTGCTGGTGGATGAACTGGGGTCAGGCACTGATCCTTCTGAAGGCGCTGCCCTGGCTATGGCTGTTCTGGATCATCTGCGCCGCCATGGCTGCCGGACGGTGGCCACAACGCATTATCAGGAATTGAAAGCCTACGCCTTGCGTACAGAAGGAGTTGAGAATGCCTGCTGTGAATTTGATACAGAGACGCTCAAGCCAACCTATCGCCTGCTGATCGGCATTCCAGGTGTCAGCAACGCGTTTGTTATTTCAAGGCGACTGGGCCTGCAGCCTGGTATTATCGAACAGGCAAGACAGCTCTTATCTGAGGAAGGCATCCGCTTTGAAGAATTAATCGCTTCTGTAGAAAAACAAAGTAGAGACTCTGAGAAAATCAGGCAGGAGATAGACCAGCTTCGAGCTGAAGCTCAGCAGGAGAAACAGCAGCTTGAAAAAGCGAGACAAGACCTGAGTTCGCATAAGAAGCGCATACTGCAGCAAGCCAGGGAAGAAGCCCGCGACACCTATCAGCAGGCCTATAGTGAAGTTGAAGCCATGATGGACGAAATTCGTGAGAAAATACGGTATGGCCAGCTGCATGAAAGTGAACGCATGGCTGATCAAATGCGCCATCAGATCCGGGCCGGACTCAATCAGGTTGAGGGCGACATCGGGCGGGAGACATTGCGTGCATCCGGCAGGAAAATGACACCCGGCCAGATCAAGACAGGTATGATTGTCACGGCACCTCAGCTTGGTCTGCAAGGCAGGGTAATCGAAGTCCCTGATAATCGGGGAAATTGCCGGATTCAGACAGATGACGGCATGAAAGTCAGTGTGCCTGCGGCAGCGCTGCAGGCCGCGCGGGCAAGTACAGATCAGCAGAACGGCACAGCTGGCGGTAAAGGCAGGGCCAGAAACGGACGGCGATCAGAAGCAGGTACTGTTTCAATCCGTTCGCAGAAACGGCTGACCGCGTCAACTGAGATCAAACTGCTTGGCCAGACTGTAGAAGAAGCGCTTTCAAGCCTGGACAGTTTTATCGATGATGCTGTACTGGCCGGTATTTCCAGCGTTCGTATTGTTCACGGCAAGGGGACGGGCGCTCTTCGCGGCGCTGTTCACCAGCAGTTGAAACGAGACAGCCGGGTAAAAGCTTTCCGTCTGGGTACATATGGCGAGGGAGACAGCGGTGTGACACTGGCCGAACTGCGGTAAATCGGATCAGACAGTTGCCTGTTGCCCGGACATTGTGTATCCTGATGTAAAGATCATATTCAGGAGGAACACAAGATGCAATTATCACCACGACAGATCCACCTTGATTTTCATACTTCAGAGTATATTGACGGCATCGGCAGCCAGTTTGACGCGGTTCAGTTCGCTCAGATGGCCAAAGACGCCTCAATCAGTTCCATGACCGTTTTTGCCCGCTGCCACCATGGCTGGCTGTATTATCCGTCTGAACGGTTTCCGGAGTTGATGCATCCGCATCTGGAAAAGAAAAATCTGCTGCTCGAGCAGATAGACGCGCTGCATGAACAGGGGATCAACGCGCCTATCTACATAACGGTACAATGGGACTATCATTCTGGGACAACGCGCCCTGAATGGCTGATTCGGAAAGAAGATGGCTCACACGAGGGACAGCCCTTTACGGAGCCGGGATTTTACCAGTCGCTTTGTGTCAACACCGGTTACATAGATTTTCTCAAGGAGATGACTGCGGAGATTTGTGATCAGCTCAGGGGCAAACTGGACGGTGTCTTTTTCGATATTGTCGGTATTCGTCCCTGCTGGTGCGCGTCCTGCCGCGCTGATATGAAAAAGGCCGGCGTTAACATGAAAGATGAAACAGCTGTCCGGCGCTTCGCTAAGCAGATGATTGACGGGTTTAAAGCGGATATGACTCAGCTGGTCAGGCAATACAGCGATGACTGCACCATCTTTTATAACGCCGGGCATGTGGGCCCCTGCACCTGGGACAGCCGCGAATCTTATACTCATTTCGAACTGGAAAGTCTGCCTTCAGGATCCTGGGGCTATCTGCATTTCCCGCTGACCGCCCGGTATGCCAGAAAGCTGGGTATGGACTGCCTGGGTATGACGGGGAAATTCCACACTGAGTGGGGCGATTTTCATTCACTGAAAAATCTGGCAGCGCTGGAGTTTGAGTGTTTTCGGATGCTCAGTTTCGGTTTTGCCAGTTCGATCGGTGATCAGCTGGAACCAAACGGCATGCTCAACTCAGCTACCTATAAACTGATCGGACAAGTTTATAGTCAGTTCGCGGCCAGAGAAGCCTGGGCCAGGCCATCAAAGCCACTTGTGGAAGCAGCTGTGCTGACACCGGAAAACACACTATATGAACATCAGATACCTGATAGTCTCATGGGTGCCGTGCAGATGCTTGAAGAATTATCTGTGCAGTTTGATATCATTGATGAGACTATGGATTTTTCCACTTATCAATTACTGATTCTGCCGGACGATCTGATTGTCAGCCGGGAAGCTTCGCGAAAGCTCAACCGTTTTACAGAGCAAGGCGGACGAATCATCGCCTGCATGCAGGGAGGCCTTTCTGAAGATCATGTTTATCCCGAAAGCTTCGCGGCCAGCTATGATGGACTGAATCCTGATTATCCTGATTTCATTGTCGCGGAGGGCGAACTGGCAAATGAGCTGGAATTTGGACAAGCTTATGCCATTTATCTGCAGGGGGCGAAAGTATCTTCTGAGGGTGCTGAAGCTGTGCTCACGGCACAGGCGCCTTATTTCCCCCGCCAGGGAGATCACTTCTGCTCGCACCGCTATACACCTTCGGCGCATGGGGAGCCCTATCCTGTCGCTTTCAGGAACGGCCAGGTTATTTTGTTTTCACATCCTCTGTTTCAGCAGTATCGCCGTAACGCGCCTAACTGGTGTAAAAAACTCATAGCAGGCGCTCTAAAGGCGCTGCTGCCTGCACGCCTGGTAACCCACGACGGCCCGTCAACCGTTACCGCGTCACTGCTGGACCAGCCACAGGAAAAGCGGGTTAACCTTCATCTGCTTTCATATGTTCCGGTCAGAAAATCAGCGATGATCGATATCATCGAAGAACGGACAAAAGTGAATCATGTTGAGGTATCACTTCATCTGCCATATGAGATCAAGAAAGCCAGACTGGTCCCGGAAAATATCGATCTTCAATATCAGGATGGTCGTCTGATCGTACCCGAGATTGACGGATACGCGATTGTTGAACTGATCTACTAAACGGCCGGAAATAAACTGGATCACAAGCTTCGCCAGCCAGTCCGCGAAAAACGGACTGGCTGGCATACTTATAGTCCCGGCATTAAAAATGAAGTTGTCCATAGCTGTTCATTCGGGGTATGGGCCAAATGACAATCAGACCCATGAGGTGTATAATAATAGGGATTTATGTCCGTGGCAGCTGACCGTCAGAACGGTTCCGGCTGGGCTGCGGATGGCGGTGTTTTTAGCCCGCCGTGACCTGCAGGAGGTTGATGAAATTGATTATTCGAGTATTTGAACGGACAGAAAACGCCGGTCAGGCCGGAGCCATGCTGATCGGCGGCCAGATGATCCGCAAACCGGATTCTATATTCGGGCTGGCTACCGGCAGCACACCTGTGACAACCTATAAACAGTTAATTAAAATGACAGACGATAAGTTACTCGACTGGAACCGGGTCACAACTTTTAATCTGGATGAATATGTTGGTCTGCCGGGTGATCATGAGCAAAGCTATAAAACCTTTATGAAGGCTAAATTATTTGATTTTGTCAATATCCGGCCTGAAGCGATTCACATACCGGATGGTATGGCGGAAGACCCGGGCGCGGAGTGCATGGCTTATGAGCGCAAGATCAGGGAAGCCGGCGGTATTGACCTGCAGCTTCTGGGCATTGGGCGCAATGGTCATATTGGCTTTAATGAGCCATCTGATGTCTTTAAAACGCTGACGCATTGTGTTGATTTATCAGATGATACGATTGAGGCGAACGCACGCTTTTTCAGTCAGCCTTCCAGAGTGCCGCGACAGGCGATCAGCATGGGTGTCGGTACCATCATGAAAGCCTGGCAGATCGTTCTGATCGCGACAGGCTCAGACAAAGCCAGAGCCGTCGCGGCCATGGTGCAGGGGCCTATTGACCCTCAATGTCCAGCCTCTATTCTGCAGACACATCCACGGGTAACGGTCCTGCTTGACAGAGCTGCCTCTGTCGCGCTTTCGAGATAAAAGCGATAAAGAGATAAAGCTGAAAACCAAAATCCCTTACCGGCCGCTGAAAACGACTTATTTCTGAAAGCCGCTTCTGATCAGATATTCTATCAGCTTATGTCCTTTATCCAGACGGTAACCGGTCTGTTCGCAGCTTAACTCATCGTAAGCGGCAGCTGGCAGATGTTCGCGCCTGTCACTGCTGTAGACAGCGAATGGCACCGGGTCACTGGTATGCGTTCGCAGCGTCAGCGGTGTGGGGTGGTCTGGCAGCAGAAGCAGCCGGTAGTCTTCTCCCGTCTCCTGCCGCTGCATCTCCAGGTACTCCCAGACGGGTCCGACAATATGCTGGTCGATCAGCTCAATTGATTTGACTTTATTCTCGACTTCCGCCCGATGACCGCACTCATCGGGCGCTTCAACATGGAGATAGACATAATCCTGGCCGCGACTGAATTCATGGATGGCCGCTTCAGCTTTTCCATTGAAATTCGTGTGAATATTACCCGTTGCCCCAGGTACCTCCACAACGTGCAGGCCGGCGCAGATGCCAAGGCCGTTGACCAGATCAACAGCCGATATTACTGATCCTTTGATATTAAACCGATCAGCCAGTACAGGCAGCCGCGGACGGGTGCCATGGCCCCATATCCAGGCCGTATTGGCAGGATTCAGGTTTCTTTTAACCCGCGCTTTATTCACGGGATGCTCAGGAAGCAAGCGGCTGCTTTCCTCCATCATACTCAGAATACGCTCTGCCCCGGTTCCTACCGGCAGATAGTCACCTATCTGACGTGTGAGGATATCATGCGGCGGCACCAGTCCTATTTCGAGAGGCCCTTTTTTCCAGATCATGCAGTGCCGATAGCTTTTTCCGGGATAAAAACGAATATGGTCATCCGCGAACGCTTCATTCAGCTGTTCAATCAGCCTGGCAGCCTCATCACTGCCGATTTCATCTGAAGAATAATCGAGCATCACACGATCTGAGAAAGCATCCGCATCAGAAAGCGTGACCATATTACAGCGAAACGCGATATCTTCAGGCTGCATGTCAATTGACATGCTGATCGCCTCCAGCGGCGAACGGCCGGTATAATAGATTTTGGGGTCATAACCCATGACAGCCATATTGGCTGTATCGCTTCCAGGTGCCAGGCCCGCTGGCACCGTAGTAACTAATCCAGCTAAACCGCTTCTGGCGATTCGGTCCATATGCGGTTTCCTGGCGACCATCAAAGGTGTTTGTCCGCCCAGCTGAGGCACAGGCAGATCGGCCATGCCATCACCAAGAAAAATTATATATTTCATGCAGGTACCTCCAAAATCAAAATGACAAAGGCGTTCCCCGGGGGAACGCCTTTGTCTGAAATTCTGTTAAGGCGCGAAGCGCATTTTACGGTTTAGCGAAGCAGTGCCAGGAGAATACCAGCCGCGACCGCTGAACCGATAACACCAGCGACGTTGGGTCCCATGGCGTGCATGAGCAGGAAATTGTTCGGGTTTTCATCCGAACCTACTTTCTGAGAGACGCGAGCGGCCATAGGAACAGCTGAAACACCGGCTGAACCAATCAGCGGGTTAACCTTGCCGCCGGACAGACGATACATCAGTTTACCCAGCAGGACACCGGCTGCTGTGCCGAAGCCAAAGGCGATAATACCAAGCGCGATGATCAGAAGCGTTCTGTAGGTCAGGAAGCTGCCGGCAGTCGCGGTCGCTCCAACTGAAACACCAAGGAAAATCGTCACAATGTTCAAGAGCTCATTACCAGCTGTTTTCACCAGTCGCTCACAGACACCGCTTTCTTTCAACAGGTTGCCGAGCATCAGCATCCCCACCAGTGTCAGGGCGTCAGGAATGATCATGGCTACCAGGATGGTAACAGCGATAGGGAATATAATTTTTTCAGTGCGGCTGACCGGGCGCAATTGCTCCATGACAACGCTTCTTTCCTTTTTCGTAGTCAGAGCACGCATAATCGGCGGCTGGATAACCGGTACCAGGGCCATGTAGGCATAAGCCGCGACCGCGACCGCGCCCAGCAGATGGGGTGCCAGTGTTTTAGTGACAAAAATGGCTGTCGGACCGTCAGCTCCGCCGATGATACCGATAGAAGCCGCTTCCCATGGTGTGAAACCAAAGAGCAGCGCGCCGATGAAAGCCATGAAAATACCAATCTGGGCAGCGGCGCCCAGCAACAGTGACCGCGGGTTGGCCAGCAGAGGACCAAAGTCAGTTAACGCGCCGATGCCAAGGAAAATAAGCGGCGGATAAATACCCAGTTTGATGCCCAGATACAGGTGGTCAAGCAGACCGCCCTCGTTGAGCACCTCACGATAGGCGAAAAGGGTATTTTCCGGATATCCGAGAGAGGTGATATAATCCGGATCATAAAAATTCAT
>SLMY01000242.1 GCA_007133255.1 Clostridiales bacterium | reverse complement strand
CATGTTAAGGGCATTGATCTGGAGTCGTTTTTAAATGATCGCTTGTTTACCCCCATGGGCATCAGCGGCATTAAATGGATGCGCTGTCCGCTGGGCATCTGCACCGGCGGGTTTGGCATGAGCGCGGTTCCGGAACTTATCGCCAAATATGGCCAGCTGCTGCTTCAGGAAGGGGTCTGGCAGGGTAAACGGCTGATCAGCCGCGAGTATCTTCGAATGGCGACCAGCAAACAGATTGAAACAATCAACGATGATGAAGCGAACAAAGGCCGGGGCGGTGACTGGCGTTATGGTTACGGTTTTCAGTTCTGGCAGTCACGTACCGGCGCTTATCGCGGCGATGGCATGTACGGTCAATTTTGCCTGGTTTGCCCCGATAAAGGCCTGGTTCTGGCGATAACAGCGTTTACGGATCTGATGCAAAACATTCTTAACGCCTTTTTCGAGGAAATCGCGGCGCCCATAAGTGATAAGTCTTTGCCGGACAATCCCCGGGCATTGTCCGCGCTTCAAGAAAAAACAAAAGACATTAAAATTAACTGGCCTTCACCGCCCGATGATGGCCAGCAGCTGGATAACCGCTTTATCGGCAACACGTATCGCTTCGATTATGAGCCTGAACCCAGTCTTTTCGCACCACCCCCCTTTGAGACGATCTCAATTGAAAAAAACGACCAGGGCTTATGCCTGATGCTGGGTGATCATCTGCTGCAGCTGAAAGCCGGTGATGAACAGCTGATCACCGTACCTGAAATCTCAATGCTGAGCTGGCCCAACAAACTGCTGGCTAACTGTGGATTCAAGAATGGAAACAGCCTCAGTGTCCGCTTTTTCTGGCTGGAGATGCTGCTGAAACTCGAGTTTGAGATGGTTTTTGCTGATGACCGCCTGAAGCTTTCAATCTTTGACATTCATGGCAGAAATCCTTCTGCTTTGTTTGAAGGTGAAGGCAATATTCAGGCGAAAGACTAAACCTGTCGAACGCGAAACGCATAACAGCCGATGGACGGGGCGCGCACACGAGTTAGAATACGAGCAATATAAAGGCATATGGCTGCCCCTTTCCTTCCGGATTCCGGGCATTGATGCTAATCTTATCAAACGCCTTGATATAGGACAAACTTATCGGAGAGCGGTCTGTCACAAACTACCGGACACCTGCCTGCTGTTTTTTGTGCTGCGCCGCGTAGAGTCTGGCCGCGACCAGTGACGTAATGGGTATGGCCGCCAGTATGCCCAGGCTGCCAATCAGAGCCTGGAGCACTTCTACCGCGACTCTTTCTGAATTGATCAAAAGCATCTTATCTGGCTGGTAAATCATCAGCACCAGCACCAGCATGAGTGAGCTGCCAATATAAGCCAAAATGAGGGTATTGGTCATCGTGCCCAGGACATCGCCGCCTACTCTCAGGCCTGCTTTGCGCAGTTTTCGTTCGTCCAAATCAGGCTGGCTTGAAGCCAGTTCATGCATGGCAGATGATACACTCATCGCCACATCCATAACCGCGCCAAGCGCGCCAATGACCATGCCGCTCCAGACGATGGCTACCAGATCAAGCTTGGGTACATCGTCAATATAAAGCAGATACATCACTTCATCGCCCACCATACCGGTTATAACCGCCAGCCGGTTTACCAGTAAAGCCAACAGCCCGGCCAGCGCCAGGCCGCCAATATTGCCCAGCACAGCGCAAGCTGATTTTATATTAGCGCCGTTGAGTAAAAGCAGTGTCATCAGGACAATAAAACCACAGATAAGGACGGATGCCAGATAGATATTGCGCTCATTTAGAATGGCCGGAATGAAAACAAAAAAGATAGCCAGAAATGTAAAAACAAGCGTCAGGATGGTTCTGAACCCCTGACGACGGCCGAAAATCAGCAGAGCTAGTAAAAACAAGGCCAGCAGGCCGCCTATAACCCTGGATCTGTCATAATCTACAAATGCGAAGTCCGCTTCACTTTCAACCGAGGCTGGCATCGGCGTCAGCAGTACGCTGGAACCGGGCTGAACCTCAACCGGATTCAATGCCGCCATGCCATCAATATATTGCACAGCCTTCACCCGTTCACCTTTCAGACTGCCGCTTTGCATGTCAGCCTGAAAGAAAATCTCCCGGCTGGTGACTTGATCTTCTGAACCAAAGTAATGCTCAGACTCAGTGAAATGCGTAACCAGGCTGACTTTGGCCCGAAACGAAGGAATATCATCATCTGTAAAAGACAGCCCGCGATTAAGAAGCCAGCCGCCGGCCAGAAAAGCCAGTGACAGAATGACCGTCAGGACAAATACCCAGCGCTGCGGTTGACTGCGGGTTGTGTAAGCCAGGGATTTCTGTTTTAACTCAAAAGCTGGTGATTGACTGGCAGTTCTCTTTTTCATGATAGTTCAAGCGCGAAACGTTTTTTACCTTTGAGCATTTCCGGAGAATCATCAAGTACATACGTTGTGAGGGTTACGTCGTCACGGTCTTCGTACAGACGGATTTTTTCAGATTGCATGATCAGTTCCTCCTGTGCTTGTATTCGTTCATTCGGGTTTATTGCTTGTTGTAGCGAAAGATTTCGTTTTCAGCAAGGCCTGTTGGCATGGCGACGGCTGGTTAGTCTGGCCTGTGGTAAAGTTTTCGCAGGATAATGCCAAAACCAAACATCATAAAAAGGGTGATCCAGGTCAGCATCATCGCCGACTGAAACGAAAACAGCTCTGCCAGTCTGCCCACCAGCCAGGGGAAAAGCATGGTTGACACGGTACCGCTCAGGAAAATCATCGAAGAGGCTGTACCGGAATAGGCTGGATACCGGTCGCAGGCGATGGTGACCAGCAGCGGGATGGCCGCGCCTGTAAATAAGCCAGTCAGGCCAAGCGTAACGATCAGGACCAGCGGCTGTTGCAGCTGAATACCAAAAGTCATAAAAACAGCACCCAGCAAACTGCCGCCGAGAAGTATTTTAAAAACAGACATTTTGCCGGTTAAATGAGCGCTGGTCATACGGCCGAGAATAATCCCCAGCCACAAAACGGACAAAGCCAGACTCGACACTGTCGGGCTGACCAGCAAGTGCGTTTCCATATACATCGGAATCCATATCGAAAGTGAAACCTGATGCCCGACATACAGCATCATCACAACGCAGATAAGCCAGATCACCGGACTGTTTTTAATAAAAGTCAGGTGATGAAGCGGCTGCTCAGCGGTCTGTATCGTGTTAGCTTTGCTTGGCGCCAGCGTGTCAGCCTGCAGAGGCACTGGCGTTTGCTTAGCTTCTGATGAAGCGGCAGCCCCT
>SLMY01000140.1 GCA_007133255.1 Clostridiales bacterium | reverse complement strand
TATTGCTCCCTATGCTTTTCATTTACATGCCAAGGATTTCCATTACAAAAATGGTTATGAACCAGCGCCTGGACAAGGATGGTTTCCGACCAGAGCCGGCAACTGGCTGCGAGGCGCCATTATTGGCCACGGTGTGGTGCCTGTGAGCCAATGCATTCGTGTGATGCGCAAAAATGGGTATAGTGGTGATATTTCAATAGAGTTTGAGGGGCTTGAAGATCCTGTGCTTGGATTAAGTATTGGCCTGGAAAACTTAAAAAGAATGATCGACTGAGTCATTGAGACATCTGGTAACAGATGGTCAGAGTGATCACCCTGTTGACTCATAAAGCACAGGCGCATAAGCCTGATCAATATTACTCAGCCAATCAAGTCAGAATGACACAGGCAAAGACAGCCGGCAACCCGATTTCCGGCTGTCTGATTTACGAAATATCAGGAGGCAGTTTATGTCAGAAATCAGTCGTCTACAAGCATCAGATTATGAAGAAGCAATGGATTTCATGAATTTAGTCTTCAGTTTAGGCGGAGCGCCAACCAATTTCCCTCACCTGCTGCCAAAACTCTATCGTCCTGAAGACCAGTTGATGCGGTATAATTACGCGATCAAGTGCAATAATAAAATTAGAGCGGTTGTCGGCTGTTTTCCGCTCCAGATGCATGCAGGCCGTGAAACCCTTAAAATCGCAGGTATTGGCGGTGTGTCTACACACCCTGGCGAGAGAAGAAGCGGGTTGATGCGTAAACTGATGGAAGCGGCCATCGGCGATATGGAACATGATGGTTACGACCTTTCTGTGCTGGGCGGACAGCGGCAGCGCTACGGCTATTATGGATTTGAAAAAGGCGGCAGTGTTTTGTCTTTTCATCTGACAAAAACGAATCTGAGACATACTTTAAGAGGGAAAGAAGGTCCCGATGTCACCTTTCGCTGTATTGCCGCGGCTCCTGACTCAAAACACAGTGTTGACAGCCTGTTTGACTCTGTTCAGATGCGAAAGGACACCGTTGGCTGGATGATCAAGGCGCATGCTGATCAACCGGTTTTCCTGCAACGACCAGAAGCGGAGTTTCTAACGATATTGACCTCCTGGGATTGCTCTGTTTGGGCAGCCTATGAGAATCAGGTACCTGCAGGTTATCTTGTTGTCAGTCCAAATAATTCCGTCAGTGAACTGATAACAACAAAAAACGGCTGTGCACAGAATATAGCAGCTGCCTGGCTGCTTGAGCATGATACCAATGAGTTTGTTGTTCAGGTACAGCCTTCACAGACTGATATCAGTGCTCAGATGGCGCAGATATGTGAGTACTGGCAGATCGACCTGGCTTATATGTACCGGATAATGAACTGGCCGAAAGTATTAAAATCTTTACTTCAGGTTAAGGCAGATATGATCAAACTTCCTGATGGTTCATTGAGCTTCTGGTTGCAGGATTTGAATAAAGGCTGCAGCCTGTCACTTGAAAATGGACAAGCGCAGGCCAGATGGCTGGAAAGCGACCAGGGATCTATCAGTTTAAGCCTTGATAGTCTGACAGCAACCCGCCTGGTGACCGGCCCCCTTCCTGCGGCTCATATATTGACGGCTGAACAGTTGCCTGCCGCGAATAAACTGATGTTGCTATCCAGCTGGTTTCCCCTGCCTTTTGGCTGGCCTATGCCTGACGGAGTCTAAGCTATGCTGGTAAAGCAGCCTGTTGAAATTCGATCTGACCAGTGAACTCAGGCTGCCAAGTGTATTCTAAATTCAAACAGGTCGTCATTTCTCTGGATTTTAGCAATCTTGATTGATTCAAAGTTAATAGACAAGTATTGAAGCGTTGATCTGCTGTTAATAATATATTCATATACCATATTGACGAATATTTTTATAATCGATATAATTATCCTAACAGGATTTCAGACTGATTGCTAAGTATATTATGTGGATGTCCTGGTACGGTCTATCCGACAAATAGCTGGAAAGAGGTTACATGTTCAGTTTTTGTTAGATAAAAGCAGCAGACAAACTGAAGATTTTCATACCAATTGAGCGTCTGTTTATGAATAACGTACCAGTTTTTTTGAAGTTATCATAGTTTTCCAGGACCACGTATATTCTGAAAATTCTTAAATATCAATCGTCTGATAACATTATTGTCCTATGATCAGGATTCAATAAAAGCAAACGAACCGACAAAAAGTACGGTAAACGTCTGCTTAGCAGCCTGACTGGCTGCAGCTAAAACAAGGGAGGCCTATTTGTGAGTGAAGAAATGAAATGTCCGGTCACCGGAAAAACGCAAACTCAATCTGTCAATCGAGGTACATCTAATCGAGATTGGTGGCCTAGCCAGTTGAATTTGAAGATGCTGCATCAGAACCCGCCTTCAAGAAATCCGATGGGAGAAAATTTTAACTATGCAGAAGCATTCAAGAAGCTTGATCTTAACGCGGTCAAGAAAGATTTGTATGCGTTAATGACTGATTCTCAGGAATGGTGGCCCGCGGATTTTGGTCATTATGGCGGATTAATCATTCGTATGGCCTGGCATAGTGCCGGCACCTATCGCATGGGAGATGGTCGCGGCGGAGCTGGTTCAGGTTCACAGCGCTTCGCGCCGCTGAACAGCTGGCCGGATAATGCTAACCTGGACAAAGCACGTCGCCTGCTTTGGCCTGTCAAACAGAAATACGGGGAAAATATATCCTGGGCTGATTTAATGATTCTGGCAGGCAATTGTGCCCTGGAATCTATGGGATTTAAAACTTTTGGTTTTGCCGGCGGCCGTGAAGACATATGGGAGCCAGAGGAAGATATTTATTGGGGATCAGAAGCTGAATGGCTTGGCGACAAACGTTACTCAGGTGAAAGAGATCTGGAAAATCCATTGGCCGCAGTCCAGATGGGGTTGATTTATGTTAATCCGGAGGGACCCAACGGAGAACCTAACGTACTGGCTGCGGCTAAAGATGTGCGTGAAACGTTTGCCCGAATGGCTATGAATGATGAGGAAACAGTTGCTCTGGTCGCGGGGGGACATACCTTTGGCAAGTGTCATGGTGCTGGTGATCCCAGCCATGTTGGCAGAGAGCCAGAAGCAGCCGGCATTGAAGAACAGGGGCTGGGCTGGAAGAACAGCCTGGGCACGGGTAAAGGCAGTTATACTATTACTCACGGTATTGATGGTGCCTGGACACCAACACCAACCAAATGGGATAACACCTATCTTGACATTTTGTTTAAGTACGACTGGAATCTTGAAAAGAGCCGGGCTGGCAACTGGCAATGGGTGCCGGCTAATCCGGACGAAGAT
>SLMY01000227.1 GCA_007133255.1 Clostridiales bacterium | reverse complement strand
CACCAGTACCTCCGAAAAGCTGCTGATAACCAAGAAGCGGCCCGCGCCTTTTTTGCTCAATGGTTCTTCCGAAAAGATCCATCCAGGGAATAACAACCAAACCGTCTCCGCCCCAAAGCAAAGCGTAGATAACCAGAAAAATACCGACTACCAGCAGTGGATTCAGATTAGAGAAGAGAACGGGGATCATGATAAAGGGCAGAGGGCGAAAAAGAGCCATGAGGATTATAATGAAACGGGGGACATTTTTAATCCCTTTTATGTAAGGTCCAAGAAGCGTCTGCATGACAATGGATGTAGCGAAATGTAAAGTGGTCGCCAGACCAGCCAGGGCAACACTATTGGTATAAGCGAAAATAAACAAAGGTATGACCGCGTTCACATCAACGAACGCCATCCCGGAGAAAAAGAAGGTTCCCTCCATCGTTAAAGCGTAGAAATTTCGCTTGCGCAGTGTTTGCTCTTGCATATTCAACCTCTCTTAGATTTCAACTGCCTGGTCCGTACTGCATCTATTTTACATCAAAACAGCGTAAACGTATCTGTTTTATAGGCTGTCTTTTTGTTAACTGCCAGATCTGACTGTTGCTGAACGACTATGAAACACTTTAATTATTTGAAGCCAGGCCAGCTGCTGTCAAATAAACGGAACCAGTTGAATGATTGAGGTTTATAGAAGACAGATCTATAATTATGATTATTGAAGGTTTGAAGAGATGAAGTGTTCAATCAGGTTTGAAAGTTTTGAAAGCGGCAAAGAGAGGATGCAAGTATGAAAATCAATATCAATCAGGAGACCATGCGTGACAAAGTCTATGCCTGCTGGCTGGGTAAGAACATTGGCGGTACCATGGGCACACCGTATGAAGGCCGGAAACAAATCAACGATATTCAGGGTTTTTCATCAAAACCTGGCAAACCTTTGCCCAATGATGACCTTGATCTTCAACTGGTCTGGCTGAAAGCACTCAGTGAGATTGGCCCAAAACAACTTGACGCGAAAGTACTTGGTGAATACTGGCTGAGTTATATCGGACCACCCTGGAATGAATATGGCGTCTGTAAAGCCAATATGAGACTGGGCATTGTACCGCCGCTGTCTGGTGAGCTTTTTAATGATGAATGGAAGCATTCGAACGGTGCCTGGATCAGGACGGAAATATGGGCTTGCACGTATCCGGCCATGCCGGAAAAGGCCATTAGGTTCGCGTTTGAGGATGCCTGTGTTGATCATGGATTTGGTGAGGGCACCTATGCCGCGATCTTTGTCGCGGCTGTGCAGTCAGCCGCTTTTATTATCAATGATCTTGATTTGCTGATCGAGATCGGTCTTTCAAAAATACCGGAAGACTGCCGAGTCGCACGGAGCATCAAATTGGTGCTGGATTGTTTTCAGAAAGGCTTTGACTGGAAGGAAACAAGAGAAAGAGTTGTTGAAGACAGTGCCGATCTTGGCTGGTTTCAGGCACCGGCTAATGTCGCATTTGTAGTGCTGGGGCTGAAATATGGAGCATGTGATTTTAAAAAGTCAATGATCACCGCGATTAACTGCGGAGATGATACAGATTGTACTGGCGCCACACTGGGAGCGACACTTGGTATTATGTACGGAACGAACGTAATCCCGGAAGACTGGCAAGCCTATATCGGCGATGAGATCATCACGATTTCAATCATTACCGGTAACGCGCGTTTCCCTGCTACCTGTACCGAGTTGACTGAAGATGTTATGAGTATTCTGCCGGTTACAACTTATCAGGACAAATGGAACCCCGATATCACTTATGGTTTTTCAAAGACAGGCAACCAGACAGCTGTTTCGGCGGAAGCAGATCTGGTGGAAGACTTTGATCCGGACATGTTCAAAGGTCGTGATTTTGTGCAGTCACTTCAGGCACGCTCGCGTTTTTCATTTACCGAATCAAATGCGTATGTGACCGCTTTAATTGAGTTTGATAAAGCACCGCAAATCAGCCCGAACAGTGAAACAGCGATCCACATCACACTTCGAAACAGAAATTGCGTTGATTATAAAAGCTTTCTGTTCACGTGGATCTTGCCTGAAGGGTTTACGGCCACAGGCCAGGCCGTCTCACGGGTTAACTGGCGCGGTGCTGATCAGCATCGTCATGATCAATCCAGTTTTGTTATCACTGCACCAGATCAAGTCGATCCAGTCAATGAACTGGTCCTTAAAATAGCAAGTCCCGGACGCATGAAACCACTCCTTGTGCCTGTGGTCCTGCTTGGCTAAATAGATTTAGCAGAACTTACGATCAGATTGGTACTTCCAGTGAACTTGATTATTATCATCTGACCAATGCCTGCATAAGCAGCAGATTGATCAGGCCAGTACAAAAGGAGCAAAAAGTTTAATTACCTCAAAGTTTTAGTTCAAGTAATGGTACGGTCAGATATCAGGATACTAATACTGTTCAGCAGGGTTAATCAGATAGAAAGATTATGGGCAGCCTTTCTCAGACAACACCAATAACATAAGCTGCGCCAAGCGATACAAGCACTACGAGCGAGGAGAGAATGAAGGCATGCATCAAAGGGGATAACCCCGATTGCTTCATTTCTTTTATACTTGTGTTTAGACCGATCGCCGCTAACGCGCAGACCATGAAGAACCGGCTCACTTCTTTCAAGGATGCCGAAAAAGTCAAAGGAATAGCACCAAAACTATTCAATAACGCAAGAAAAACAAAGCCTACTATAAACCAAGGGAAAAGCGAACTCATATTTACTCGTTTTAATGTGTTTTGGTTTGTTCCTCGAAGAGTTTGCATATTTTTTCTGATATGGATGAAAGAAAAAACAAGAACAGTTGGCATGATCAGCAAGGCGCGAGTCAGCTTGACCATGGTCGCGTAATCGCCAGAAGACTCGGATAAGGCATATCCAGCCGCGACAACACTAGATGTATCATTAATCGCGGTCCCGGTCCACAAACCATAGGCCATGTCGTTTAATCCGAGCCTGAAACCCATAACGGGGAAAAGAAGTATCATAGCAATATCGAAAAGGAAGGTGACTGAAATAGCATAAGCAATGTCTTTGTTGTCCGCTTCAATAACAGGCGCGACAGCGGCTATGGCAGAGCCCCCGCAAATACCTGTTCCTGCGGCAATCATACCTGATAGTTTCCAGTTGGTTTTAAGCAGCTTGCCAAGCAGGCAGCCTCCGCCAAAGCAGGTGATGAGTGTAAAAAATAAAATGAGAAGCGCTAAGCGGCCAACCAATAATACCTGGTGAATGCTAAGCGAAGCACCAAGTAAGATAATCGCGAGTTTCAAAACTTTTTTTGAGGT
>SLMY01000253.1 GCA_007133255.1 Clostridiales bacterium | reverse complement strand
ACACAAATGGTTTATAAGCAGGGAATGGCTGTATATAAACAGCTATATCCATGATTACAAACAGTTTTTCAGAATAACTGATACTTTAGGATAATTGAAGCTGATAATACATGATACTGAATACTGATAGACGCGGACATCTTATTGAGTGTTGATATCGTACACGTAATGAGACAAATCAGGAGGTACACATGATTAAAATTAATCGCTTTGAGAAAGAACAGGCTTACCCCGTTCACGCGGGAACCATTCTTGGTATGAAAGCATTTTCTGAACAAATGAAGCCGCCGTTTGAACATCTTTATGGCCATTTGGAGTCGAATGGTATTATGGATGGCAGTCGCAGGGGTCATAGTCATGCCACCCAGGAGATTTATATCGTCATGAGAGGAGAAGGGATCATGATCCTGGATGATGAAGAAGCACCGGTCAAAACTGGTGATGTTGTGGAGATACCTGCCAACGCTTCACATACAATGGAAAATAGGAGCGGCAAACCCTTAACCTGGCTGGCGATCTGGTGGTCATAAGGCAGGTTAAAAATTAGTCAGGACCGTATGGCATTGACTGCCATGCGGCCCGTGATTCTTATAAACCAGGCACAATTTGTTACTGGACTTTACGCATCTGCTTAACAGCAGCCATCATTTGGCCAATCACTTCGCCTGTTTCACCAGATCCAAAGGGGATGGTACGGTCTACAGTTTCGCGCCGGATCCCCCGCAGCAGGTCATCAACACCTGAAGCAGTCAGGGGTGTCCAGTGGGTAAACAGCATACCGGCCATTTGACCGGGCCAGTTCATTTTTTTGCCAAGGTAAACCGCTTCCAGGCAATGGGACCAGAAGTGCTTAACTTGCCTGATATCAACAGCGACTGATGGGATTGTGTAAAACCCTGCCTCCATGAATTGATCTACTGAAGGATAACCGTGATCGTGGTAATCATAATGCCAGTCACATATCATGATATCCCGGCGAATTCTGTCTTTGTCATCAAAAGCCGGGTGCATGCCGAATTTATCGGCTTCCCACATCTGGTAACCCAGTTTGGCCGCGTCCAGCAGCCGATCTCCCCACATCATGGTTTCAATGTTTTTAGAGGCAAGGTGGTCGTATAGCTTTTTGACCGTTCTGGCCAAAAGATCTGCCTTGTTTTTGCCGCGGCACCTGGGACAGCTGTCTTCACCCAGTTCAAACACCTCATCTATGCCTATATGCATGACTTCAGGCTCAAAGACATCAGCCAGTTCGTCAATCATGGGCAGCACAAATTTATAGACATCATCATTTGACGCGCACCAGCTGTGACAGTAAAAATCAGGCCAGGCCGCGTCTTTTGATATATCGGGTGTTTCAAGCAGTTCCGGATGATCTTTAAAGAGCGGCCAGGGTTCAGGGCTGAAATCTGACTGATGGCTAAGACCTTGAAAGAGCGGTATGAGCCGAATGTGATGTTTCCTGCAGGCATCACGCAGCAAAGCAGCGCTTCGCGCGTTGAAAGTTCCTGTGGTATATTGAGGGAAACACCGGTAGCTGTATCCTGGATTGAATTCCAGAATCAAAGCATTACAGCCAAGCGGAGCCAGCCCTTCAGCCAGCAGCCGAATGAGCGCTGGAACCGCTTCATGGTCGGCGATACGGGTATGAAACCCAACGAATGGAATTAGTCTGTTAAAAGCCATGTTAATCACTCCATTTCTGTAGCTGATGTGCTGATACCTGTTTCAGGTTTGTCTGAATCTGAAATTTGCGTGCCATAAACATCGATGACTGGTCCGGTACGGGTCTTAACAGGTGCTGCTCCATCTTCAAGAGGCTGTTCCATAGTCATATCCTGCGGCAGCAGATGTGCCGTCTCTGAGACCTGCTGATGAGAACTGTCTCCTATGAGGCGATTAATCCATTTTTTTGATCTGAATCGCCAGAAACCAAGCACAGCCTTAAAAAACTCTTCGATCACGATCAGCATAACCACCTTCTCAATTGGCAGGCCCAGATACAAGCCGCCAAAAAAAGCGAGCGGGACAGCGATAACCCATACGCCAATTGTATCAAGCATTAATGTGAATCGCGTATCACCTCCGCTTCGTAAAATACCAACAATATTGACAATATTGAAAACTCTGACCGGCATGATCAAGCCGTAAATGAGCAAAATGCCTCGGGCAGCCTGAAAGACTGAATCTGATATCTGGTAGAAAGAGAGCATGAAAGGTGAAAGGATAATCAGCAACAGGCCTGTCAGAACGCCCAGAGATGGTCCAATGACAGCAAAGCGTGAAGCATAGCTGAACGCTTTTTTCAGGTCACCAGCGCCAATCTGATTACCAAGCATAACAGCAGCCGCGTTCGCGAGACCAAAAAAGAGAACCATGGATAAGCGCTCTATCGTGGAAGCGATGTTGATAGCGGCAACATTATCAGTGCCCATGCGCGCATAAACAATTATGTACATGGTAACACCCACTGCCCATAGAGATTCGTTTAAAACGACAGGAAGCGTTGTCTTGAAAAATCTGGCGGCATAGCGGCGATTAAAGCTGAGCAGTTCAGAAGCTTTAGCTGCCAGCAGATGCCGACGGCCATAAATAATACCGAACAGAATCAGCCATTCAGCGATTCTTGAGATGAGCGTGGCGATAGCCGCGCCACGTACGCCAAGCGCGGGAAAACCAAAATGGCCAAGGATCAGCAAATAGTTGAGGCATGTATTGAGCAGTAACGCGCCTGCGCTGATATACATGGGCAGTCTCGCCTCACCTATGCTTCGCAGGACACTGGACAGGGTAAAAGAAACAGCCATTAATACGAAACTGAATCCAACAATTCGCAAGTAATCACTACCCAGGTCTAAAACAGCAAGATCGCCTGTGAAAATACGCAGCAGCTGTACCGGGATAAAAAACGCCAGCAAAGTAAAAACCGCGGCGAGCCCAGAAGCTGAAACAAAGCCCAGACCCAGTATTTTTTTGACATTGGCAAGATCTTTATTGCCCCAGTACTGTGCTGTGAAAATAGCCGATCCGCTGCTGATACCAAACAAAAATAGATGCAGCAGAAAAGTGATCTGATTGGCCAGGCCAACAGACGCGATTTCAGTTTCACCCAGCTGCCCGATCATAATGGTATCAACCATACTCAGAGAAGAGGCGATTAAGTTCTGCAGTGCAACAGGCAGACCGATCGCGATCATTGTCCGGAAAAAGATCCGGTCAGACTTCAGCTTTTTGATCATATTTGAACACTGCTTTCCGCAAGTTGGTTTCTGGCATCAGATGACAGTTAACGCTCGATAATATTCTTATTGCATGTAGCATGCAAGAGTT
>SLMY01000105.1 GCA_007133255.1 Clostridiales bacterium | reverse complement strand
TTTGTTTTGAGCGGGCTCAAATACTTACAGATTCTTATGAAAAATATGAGGCGGAGCACCCGGCTTTAAGACGGGCTAAAGCGCTGCATGATGTTTTCTCGCAGCTGCCCATCTTTATCCGTGAAGGAGAGCTGATAGTTGGGCAGCGTTCTTCTAAACTGGCTGGCCGGTCTGTTTATCCTGAGTATAATCTAAAGCACCTGGATCAGCAGCAGATACCGGCAGAAGTCAGGCAGTACTGGCAGGGGAAAACCATATCGGATCTGACGCATGCCCGCTATCCTGAGACGCTGATTAAAGCGGAAAAGGAACTGGCCTGCGGCTATGTGACCGGTGCTTCTAGCGGCTATGGCCATGTGATTGTAGATTATGAGAAGGTTCTTAAGGAAGGACTGGCATCTATATGCGATGAAGTCAATAATCAGATTCTCGCGATAAATGGCGAGACGGCTGAAGGCCTGGAAAAGAAAATTTTTCTTGAGTCAGTCCGTATCACACTAAAAGGTGTGATGCGATGGGCGAGGCGATACGCGAAGCTTGCTGACCAGCTGGCAGATGAGGAAACAGATGCTGACAGGAGAAAAGAACTGCGTCTCATCGCAAGGCATTGCCGACAAGTTCCAGCCAGGCCAGCCAGAACTTTCCATGAGGCATTGCAAAGCTTCTGGTTTATTCATATCGCCTTGCATATTGAGCAGTTCGGATGGTCTATTTCAGCCGGCCGATTTGACCAGTATCTGTTCCCATTTTATCGGAGCGCATTAGAGGCGGGTGAACTGACTGAACCTGAACTGTTTGAACTGATGCAGAATCTATGGATTAAATTTATGGAAAATACGGATACGGGCGCGGGCCATACTGTTTTTCAAAACCTGACCCTTGGCGGGCAGGATCAAGCAGGCAATGATCTGAGTAATCAACTGTCGTTCTTATGTCTTGATGTTATGACGTCCTTAAAGGTCAATCAACCAGCGCTTTCGGTCCGCTGGCACCCGAAAATAAACCCCGCGTTCTGGACCGCGGTTCATCAGGCGATTGCCCAGGGAATAGGTATGCCGGCGATCTTTAACGACAATGTGATTATCGCAGCGCTGGAAGCAAACGGCGTCAGCCGTGAGCACGCCTATCAATATGGCATTGTCGGCTGCGTTGAGCCTTGTATTCCCGGGTCGCAGTATGGTGTGACAGCCGGGGGACATCTTAATTGCGCCAAAGCTTTGGAGCTCGCGCTCAATGATGGCCAGTCAATGCTGACCAAGCAGACTATCGGAGTCAGAACCGGGCCAGTTTCGTCATTTAATTCCTTTGATGACATATGGCAGGCGTATCAGAAGCAGGTTGCTTATCTGCTGGATCTGAACTTGCTTGAAACGAAGATCAACGGAAAAATTCAGCAGGCATACGGACAGTGCCCACTGATGTCCTCCTTGCTGAACGATTGTCTGGCACAGCAAAAAGAGATGAATATGGGCGGCGCCCGTTATAATTTGTCTGGCCTTTCTGTTTTTGGCTCAAGTGATACGTGCGACAGTCTGCTGGCGATCCAAAAATGGGTATTTGATCAGTCGCTGCTGGATCTGGAAAGCCTGAGGCAGCTGTTGCTGTCAGACTTTAAAGCTAACCCGTCCTACAGGTTGTTATTCGCTAATAAAACGCCCCGATATGGCAATGACCATCCAGAAGCGGATGATATGATCAATCGGGTGAACGCGGTGCATGCTGATTATCTGTCCGGAAAATCTGATTTCAGAGGCGGACAGTATACATGTGGTGTCTGGCCTGTGAATGGTCATGTTGATTCCGGGACGTGGACAGCGGCTTTGCCTGACGGCAGGCAATGCGGACAGCCGCTGGCTGACGGGGTTGGTCCTTGTCAGGGCGCGGACAGGCAAGGGCCGACGGCGTTATTAAGATCGGTTTCAAAGCTAAATAACCTCAGTCACTGGCCGGCGGGGAATACCTGCAATATCAAATTTTCAGCCGCCTACATGAAGCGAGCTGCTGATATAGAGCGAATGAGCGATTTAGTCACAACCTTCATGGTACTGGGCGGCCAGGAACTGCAGATTAATGTGCTTGACCAGAAAACACTGCTGGACGCCATGGAACGTCCTGAAAAACATGCGGATTTAATCGTTCGTGTAGCAGGATACAGCGCCTACTTTACCAGACTGTCCCGTCAGGTGCAAAAGGAGATAGTTTCTAGGACGGTGCAGCGTGTATAAACTCGAAAAAGGTTGGTTTTCAGGCTATACAGTCTATTCACATCAGTTAATCAGATAAGACTTAACAAGGGTTGCTGAGATAAAAAAATCATACGAAGGAGAGGTGTGTTTATGAAAGCAGTCAGATTTTTAGGTAAGGGTATGAGTGATGTGGCACAGGTGCCGGATCCGGCACCTGATCAGGACAAAGTTTTGCTTAAGGTGTGGGCCAGTGCCCTGTGCGGCAGTGAGAACGGTGCTTATTTCGCTGATGCCGCTCAGTCAGACGATGGTCTGGACTATAAAATTCCTGGTCATGAGATGGCTGGTGAGGTAATGAATCCAGGACCGGCAAAACATGTTAAAAAAGGAGACAGAGTCGTTGTTCAGATTATGGATGGCTGCGGCGAGTGTTTTTACTGCCGTAACGGTGCTGACCGATTTTGTGAAAGTTTGAATTATGAAGGCCGCACACACGCACAGTATATCGCGCTGCCTGAAAGGTGCGTGATTAAAGCGCCGGATGATATTTCTTATGATACATTGGTTTTACTGGGAGGTGACACGATCGGTGTTGCCTATCGCGCAGCACAAAAATTGTCGCTTCGCCCTGGCCAGGTGGTTTATGTTTCCGGGGCGGGGCCTATTGGGTTAGGGATGATCACGATACTTAAGCATTATGGCTGTACAGTGGTTGTCAGTGAGCTGCATACTTACCGAAAAGAATTTGCCAGAACTGTCGCGGGCGCGGATTTGATTTTGGATCCGAGTGTGGATGATATAAAGAAAAAGCTGCGCGACTTAACAGATGGTGTAGGGCCGGAAATCACGATTGAATGCTCAGGTAATCCTAACGCGCAGATGCAGGCTTTGGACTATACCCGCTGCCAGGGCACCGTGTTATTTGCCGGTGAGAATTACAAAGAATTGAGTCTTATTCCCAGTGTTCATATTATTCACAAGGAATTGACGATCAAGGGCGCTTTTTATTTTACCGCGGCCGATTTTTATGAGATTGTTAAGCTGTACAGAAACGGCCTGAAAGTTGACCATCTTGTCAGCCATAGGGTTAAGCTGGAGGACGCGCCGGAAGTGATTGAACAGTTATCTAAAGGTTTAACAGGTAAA
>SLMY01000011.1 GCA_007133255.1 Clostridiales bacterium | reverse complement strand
TAAGGATTAAATATGCATCTGCCTCGTCAGATGTTATGAATCCGCGCCTGTCATCGCAAATCGAGCCCGATGGCTTTGACACGGTCTGGCGCATGCGCTATAATTTTCGCAGACAGTAAAGCTCTGCTCTGCGGACAGCAAAGCTCAAGGCGGCTGTTTATAAACCCGATCCTGAGCAAGCGTGTATCAGCTCAGGATCAGAAGATCAGATGTTAATAAATATACAATAAAACGCATAAAATGCGGGAGGCGACTATGGCTAAAGAAAAAATACTGCTGGCTTATTCAGGAGGACTGGATACGTCGATTATCATCCCCTGGCTTTTAGAGCACTATGACTGTGAAGTCATCGCGATGGCAGGTGAGGTGGGGATCGCGCTCGATCATGAAGCGCTAAAAGCAAAAGCGCTCAAATGCGGTGCTTCTGCCTGCTATATTGAAGATATAGCCGAAGAATTTGTGACCGACTTTATCTATCCAACCTTAAAAGCACATGCCATTTACGAAGGCAAATACCTGCTGGGCACCTCATTCGCCCGCCCGATTATCGCCAAGCGCATGGTGGACATTGCCCGCCGTGAGGGCTGCGGCGTGATCGCGCATGGCTGCACCGGAAAAGGAAATGATCAGGTACGTTTCGAGCTGACGATCAAGGCTCTGGCGCCTGACCTGAAAATCATCGCGCCCTGGCGCATCTGGGATATCCGTTCAAGGGATGAAGAACTGGAATACGCTCAGGAAAGGGATATCCCGGTTCCGGTGACAAAAGAAGACAACTATTCCATGGATCAGAACCTGTGGCATTTAAGCCATGAAGGGATGGACCTGGAAGATCCGGCCAATGAGCCACAGTACGAGAAGCTGCTGAAGCTGATGGTATCACCGGAAAAAGCACCCGATTCAGCTACTTATGTCAGTTTGAATTTTGAGAAGGGCATACCGGTGGCGCTGAACGGCGAAAAACTGAGTCCTGTCGCGATGATAGAAACACTAAACAAAATCGCTGGTGAAAATGGCGTGGGTATCGCTGATATGGTTGAGAACCGCCTGGTCGGCATGAAATCACGGGGTGTATATGAAACACCAGCCGGAACGGTGCTCTACGCGGCTCATCGCGAGCTGGAGATGATTTGCCTTGACCGTGAGACGCTGCACTATAAAGATCTGGTCGCGCAGCGATATGCCGAACTGGTTTATTACGGCCAGTGGTTCCATCCGCTTCGCGAAGCGCTGGCAGCGTTTGTTGACCAGACGCAGCAGACTGTCACCGGTGAGGTAAAACTCAAGCTTTATAAAGGCAATGTACTGCCCGCCGGAATCTCATCGCCTTACTCCCTGTATGATGAAGCTTTGTCAACGTTTAATGAAGACGATGTTTATAACCAGGCTGATGCCGGTGGTTTTATTAACTGCTTTGGACTGCCGATGGAAGTGATCGCCCGCATGAAACAAAAAAACAAGCTTCAGTAGAGGTGTGATATGGCCGAAAAATTATGGGCAGGAAGATTCAGCAAAGAAACTGATTCGTCTGTTAACGCCTTCAACTCGTCAATCGCTTTTGACGCGAGACTGGCTATGCACGATATAGCCGGCAGCCGCGCTCATGCGGCGATGCTGGCCAGCCGCGGCATGATCAGCAAGGAGGACGGCCTGGACATTGACCGCGGACTGGCCCGGATCGCTGATGATCTTACCTCTGGGAAACTGGCGTTTGATCCCCAGGCTGAAGATATTCACATGTTTATCGAAGCTGAACTGACCCGGCGTATAGGCGATGCCGGCAAACGGCTGCATACCGGCCGCAGCCGCAACGACCAGGTAGCGCTGGATCTTCGCCTGTATCTTCGCGAGCAGTGTGAGAAGATCAGTGACGAGATCAGGCAATTCTCTGTTGTTTTGCTGGAGCTGGCTGAGAACCATGTTGAAACCTGGATGCCAGGTTATACACATCTGCAGCGAGCGCAGCCCATATCGCTGGCCCACCATCTGATGGCCTATGTGGAAATGCTGGCCAGGGACCTGCAGCGAATCAGGCAGACCCGGGAGCGGATGAACGTGCTGCCGCTTGGCTCAGGTGCTTTGGCAGCGACAACCTACCCGCTCGATCGGCAGATGGTCGCTGAAGCGCTTTCATTTGACCAGATCAGCATGAACAGTCTTGACGCTGTATCCGACCGTGACTTCGCGATTGAACTGGCCGCCGATCTTTCAATCTTGATGATGCATCTGTCGCGCCTGGCTGAGGAAATTATCTTGTGGGCCAGCCAGGAAGTTTCTTTTATTGAACTTGATGACGCTTACAGCACCGGCAGCAGCATTATGCCGCAAAAGAAAAACCCTGATGTCGCCGAGCTGTGCCGGGGAAAGACCGGCCGTGTCTACGGTGACCTGCAGACTTTGCTGACCCTGATGAAAGGGCTGCCGCTGGCCTATAACAAAGATATGCAGGAAGACAAAGAAGCGATTTTTGACGCGGTGGATACGGTTTTGCTTTGCCTGCCTGCCATGGCCGGAACCGTGAGAACCATGACTATTAACCGTGAGAACATGGCGAAAGCCGCCGCGGGCGGTTTCACCAACGCTACTGACCTGGCTGACTATCTGGTTGTTAAAGGCATTCCCTTCCGGGAAGCGCATGAGATATCCGGAAAACTGGTGGCGACCTGCATCAGCAAAGGGATCGCGCTTGATGACCTGGCACTGGCTGACTATAAAAAACACTCACCCCTGATTGAGCAGGATATCTATCAGACAATCAGTATTGAGACCTGTGTCCGCCGCCGTGATCTTCCAGGCGGTCCGGCACCTAGGCAGGTGCAGCGCTCGATTGAGCTTGCGCGTACGCGGCTGAGCAGTAACCTGTGACACTCCTGTAACTGTTGTTACTTTGTTGGAAAATATTCGTAATAAGTGTTGACATTTGTTTATCCTGCCTGTATTATGTAAGTACGCTCCAGGGAATACCAGATTCGGTTACATTCCATATAGGAGTACCGCCACCGAAAACCAAGGTGGTTAGCGAATGATACGACTGACGGTTTGTTAACATCAATACGATGATTGCATATATACGGTAGATCCGATAAAATGCTAATGCAAATACAAGTCGTTATATAATCGGACTTAGAAAAGCTAGTAAATGAAGTCCATGGATAGATAGATTCTTGAAGTAGACAATTCCATTGAACGTTAGTCGTCGGTAAAGTTCGCGCAGGTACACACCATAGGCAATGTAACACTGAAAAAGGGTTCGCTGGAGCTCTTTTTTTGTGTAGAATATACTTATTTAATTATAGAAAATTAGTGAAATAAATGAATATAGTTTGCTAAACCGACTTT
>SLMY01000047.1 GCA_007133255.1 Clostridiales bacterium | reverse complement strand
TGTCATGAAGATATTCTTTTTGCTGAAGATCAATCCACTGCGCGTGTGATGCGTCAGAAAAATCTGTTGTGTTGAATTGCCCGCGCAGACGGCCGGTTATGTAATCTTTAGACTGGGTAAAGACTGCCGTCTTGCTGTATAACGCAGGCTGGTTCTCTTTAAACCAGAGCACCTTACATAAACTGGAGCGGGGATCAAGCACGTTGCCGGTTCGTTTATAAAGGATATCAGGACCAATTTCCCGGCTGATTTTTTCATAAGCCGAAACGGCTCTTCTGTCAGAATGGATCATAGCCGGATATAAGGGTTCTCCCTTTGTGTCAAGCGGCAGGCAGCCTAACATGTGGCCGCTGACACCAATCGCTTCAACCGCGGCCATTGCCTCAGGATCTTGCGATATCAGGTCATTACATGTCTTGCAGACCCCCTCCCACCATAATTCAGGCTGCTGCTGCGCGCCCCCGCCAGGCACATTCTGTGTGGGATAGTGATAGTCAGCTGAAGCGACGACACGGACACGATTTGACAGTAACGTACACTTAAGCGCGCTTGTGCCAATATCAAAAGCAAGTAAACTCATCATAAACTCCTGCAACCATTGACTGGCCATTGTTCCTGTCATAGTTTCAATAACCAGGCTGCTGCTCACATCATGCCAGAATCTGCTGCCTGCAACTCAGGCAGATGAACAATTAATGACTATTATAACGTATTTATCGCGTTTAATCTGCCTTAAGGTGACAGGTCACGTCTTCGTTCCATGCTTCCTGTTCTTACTTCTTCCTTGCCTGTTCTCCTCATCCGATATCCGTTTTCTACAACAACCGCACGTGTTCGTATGAGAGTTTTGCGGTTGGTTTCTCCGGCAATTGCAGCGAGGCCAGTCAACAGCCGCGCGTGTTCGTGTGAGAGGTTTGCAGAAACAAAAGCACGCTCAAGCATAAAACTGTTTTATCTTTCGCTGACATGGTACAATTAAAGATAGGAGTGCTGAATAACACCAATTAACATATAAACCAATTAATATATAAACCAATTTGCCATGAATCTGGGAGGAAAAATCATGATTTGTCCGCACTGTCATCGTGAGCAAAAGGATAAGCATCAAACAGTCTGCATCTTCTGCAGAAAAAATCTGTTATCAGAAAATAATTCCAGTACTCATTCTGAAAATAGTCAGGCCAGTCAATTTGCCGAGGCACGAATACTGGCCGAAAAAGGTGATTTATCCGCACTCTATCGACTGGGGTTATGTTATTACCTTGGATCAGGATGTGACCAGGATTATCAAAAAGCAGTGAATAATTTCTCAAATGCCGCCGACAAAGGAAACGCTGACGCGCAATACGCCGTTTCCCTTTGCCTGCTGCAGGGAAAAGGTGCTCAGCAGAATATCTCTCTTGGTGTACACTATCTGAAGTTATCAACGCAGCAGGGGCATGTAAAAGCACAAAAGCTTTTAGACGAAATCAGCAAAAAGAGCGGTCATCAGCAATCTCATGCGGGTAGACTCATCACTGATCTGGACCAGATACCAGAGGAAAAGCGTCATGAAATGATCCATTTCCTGCCTGTGGACGCAGCCAATACCTGCCCAAATGATCAATATGAACTCACCAAGTGCGAAGGTTATCTGGCCTATCATCAACTGAACCCTCTAAAACGGCTAGGCTATGTCAAACTTAAAATGCTGTGCTGTACGAGCTGCAAAAACTGGTTTATTAACCGGCATGCTTATAATTGTCTGACAGAATCAGATTATAATCTTAATGGTTTTGATATTCTTGGCTGTAAAGACCATCCGCGTCACGAATCACTGATCGCCTTCCACACACCCGAAGAGCCGGAAATTCCTGTAAAAAAGCGACGGAGACGGGCAACCAGCACACGCGGCAGTCTGCGGGGACCCAGACATCAGCAGCATCTTGCGATCAAGCTGGCTGCCTGTGATGGCGGCGCTTCAGATAATAGCTTCGGTTATAAAGGCATCTGTAGTGACGCTCAATATAAGCTGCATAAACAGACAGGCAGCGCGCTCTGGTGTGCCGGAAGAAAAAATCCGTGCCGTGAGTGGCAGGAAGACCAGCTAAATGAACATGAATATCCATGTCTTGAATCACATTTGCTGGTGGACTGGCGTTTAGGCAGTCCAGAAGATGGTGCCAACGACGCGCCGAGCCACCGTATTTCAGGAGACCGGGAAGGCAGTATCGCTTTGCTGACAACGGTTCTGCCCGGGGAGTCAGAAAATGAGAGGCGTGTATTTGCTATCTTCAGAATTCATAATCCGGAAGACGCCTCACCAGGTGAAATTGTTGCCGACGAGGCTCTCCGTGTGGAAATAATGAAAAACGAGCCTCTATACTTCTGGGAGACTTACCATAAAGACCAGCAAAGTGAAGAAAACCCAAAATGGGGGTCTGTGTTTTATAGAAACTTGACGCACGATCAAATTCAGGTTTTTCTCAAGAAAGCTGTTGAACTGATTAACGACCCGGACAGGAAAGCTATAGCTGGCAAATTGCTGTCATTCGTCAGCGAGAAATGACCTTCAATTCCATTTACATCTGAAGCGTCACTTCATATTCGTAAAGATCTCCACGATAATATGAGAGCGTATACTGTACCGGCCAGTTGTTCACATCATAGACAATTCTTCGCATGGTAAGAATGGATACGGGTGTTTCAATCTCAAGATCTCTCATAATGTCTCGTGATGAAATGCTGGTGCTGATATATTGCCTGGCATAGGAAAAACGGATATTATAACGAACTTGCATCAATCGGTTCAGTGACTGGCGCGAAAAATCTTCCTGCAGAATATCAGAAAACCGACTGGCCGGCAGATAGCATGCTTCCAGCGCTATTGGATTTCGGTCGGCATATCGAACGCGGCGCAGCATGACAACAGTTTCTCCTTCAGGCAAATTCAGACTGTCAATTATTTCTCTGTCCGGCTCAATTATTCTGAATTCGATAACACGTGCATGCGTACTGAAGCCGCGCTCACGCATGTCTTCAGTAAAACTTGATAAATGAGACAGCTGACCTTTCAAGCGGTTGCCGGCTACATAAGTACCCTTGCCATGACGCCTGATAACCAGCCCATCTTTTTCCAGTTCTGCCAGGGCCCGTCTGACTGTTATCCTGCTGATATGATATTGTTTCATCAACTGATGCTCAGAAGGCAGCCGATGTCCTGCTCTCAAGTCATTTTGTATGATAGAATCCTGAATAGCCTGCTTAATCTGATTATATAACACGTCCTTTTTGGTCGTATTCATTTTAGTACCTCAACCTGTAACGAAAGTCGCTGAATTGTGTCAGAATACATTGTAGCTGATTTGAGTTAATTATGCACCTG
>SLMY01000256.1 GCA_007133255.1 Clostridiales bacterium | reverse complement strand
ATCGAAGTCTATAACTTAATGCGTGATGAGTATGATATTCAAATCGAGTTTGGCGATATTGGCAATATCCTGGCATATTTGTCTATTGGTGACCGGGTTCAGGATCTGGAACGTCTGGTCAGTGCTTTGTCAGAGATAAGAAGGCGCTATAAGCGTGACCGCGCTGATATGCTGGATTATGAGTATATTAATCCGCGTGTGGTGGCTACACCGCAGGAAGCCTTTTACGCCAATAAGTCGTCTCAGCTGATCGAAAACAGCGCCGGACGCATCTGCAGCGAGTTTGTCATGAGCTATCCGCCCGGGATACCGATCCTGGCACCAGGCGAGGAAATAACGGAAGAAATTATCGCCTATATTCAATACTCGAAGCAAAAGGGCTGTTTTCTGACCGGTACCGAGGATCCTGCCGTGAATGAGGTGAATGTAATCTAGAAAAGGAAAGCCAATCAGCTGTTCCGTGAACGAGGTGAAGGTGTCCAGAACGTGAAAGACCGCCGGCCGTATCGTGATATGAACCGGACGGCTGCAGGCATGTAACTGAAAAATAAGGCATACGACAGGTTCCGGCACAGACCGGAGATAACGTTTGATCAGATGAAGGATGAAGCAAGGTGAGCCGCGGACTGGAACCGGTTGGCTTAGCCATCATAAACAGGAGTATACTATGGAACTATGGTTTTCAGAAATGCACACCCCGGGTGTCAAGTTTTCAATTCAGATTGATAAGCAGATTTACAGCTGCCAGAGCGATTTTCAGCGAATAGATGTCTTTGAGTCAGCTGAGTTTGGCCGGTTTTTAACTTTAGACGGTTATATGATGCTTACTGAAAAAGATGAATTCATCTATCATGAAATGATGGTGCACGTGCCGATGGCCGTTCATCCATCCGTTAAAGATGTTCTGGTGATTGGTGCCGGGGACGGCGGCGTGATCCGGGAACTGGTATCTTATGACTCTATTGAGCGGATTGACCTTGCTGAAATTGATCAGCAGGTTGTGGAGGTGTGTAAAGAGTATCTGCCCTTTACCGCATCCAGGCTCAATGACCCGCGGGTGAATATTCATTATCAGGATGGACTGAAGTTTGTCCGGCATTATGAAGACGAATATGACCTGATTATTGTTGATTCAACCGATCCTTTCGGGCCTGGCGAAGGTCTTTTTACCCGGGAGTTCTACGGCAATTGTTTCAAGGCGCTGCATCAAGAAGGTATTATGGTGAATCAACACGAAAGCCCGTTTTATGATGTAGACGCGATCGCGATGCAGCGGGCGCATAAACGGATCGTAGAATCCTTTCACATCAGCCGTGTCTATCAGGCGCATATACCCACTTATCCTTCTGGACACTGGCTGTTTGGCTTTGCCTCAAAGTGCTATCATCCGGTTCGTGACCTGCGGACCCGCGAATGGAAAAAGCTTAATTTAGAAACCCGATACTATAATCCTAATCTGCATCGCGGTGCCTTCGCGCTTCCGAACTATGTGCAGCAGCTGCTGGAGGATGTTGAACATGTTGACCTGGGCTAAAAATGTGGAGACCTTTCTGGGTTGTGACAGTGATTATGAAAACGCGGAGGCTGTAATCTTCGGCGCGCCATATGATGGTACAACTTCGTATCGTCCCGGTACGCGCTTCGCCAGCCGGATCATGCGGGGTGAAAGCTACAGCATTGAGACTTTCAGCCCATACCAGAACCGCGAACTGACAGACCATGCTGTTTTCGACGGCGGTGATCTGGACTTCCCATTCGGTCACGCTGAAACGATATTGGCCATGATCGAACAAACTGTCACATCGATTCTGGCGGATGGTAAAAAAAGTGTGATGATTGGCGGTGAACACCTGGTAACACTGGGCAGTGTTAAAGCTGCCGCTGCCAGATACCCAGACTTGCATCTGGTTCAGTTTGACGCGCATACAGACCTTCGGGAAGACTACCTGGGGGAAAAGCTTTCACACGCGACGGTGATCCGCCGCTGCTGGGATTTGCTGGGTGACGGCAGGATTTATCAGTTTGGCATTCGCTCTGGTGAAAAATCAGAATTTGAGTGGGGCAGCCGCCATGTGTTCTGCAACCGTTTCAACTTCGGCGGGATCGATTCAATCGCGAAAAGCCTTTCCGGCAAACCTGTTTATCTGACGATTGACCTGGATGTGCTCGACCCTTCTGCCTTTCCCGGAACCGGTACACCGGAAGCCGGCGGGGTGTCGTTCACAGATTTACTGCAAGCGATCCTGGCGTTAAAAGGCCTTAATGTAGTCGCCTGTGATATAAATGAATTGTCGCCGCCATTTGACCAGTCCGGTATTTCAACCGCGACAGCGTTGAAGGTTTTGCGTGAACTGTTATTATGTATACTATAAGAAAAAAGGTGCGTGCTGAAAAAAAGACATGCGCTGAATGATGAAAAAAGGTGCGTGCTGAAAAAAGGCATGCGCTGTAAAGGAAAGCTTGATATGTACAAAGGGACATGCGATATGAACTGTGAAGAACAATCAATTCAACTACAAAAGGAGGCCTGACATGGGTAAAGCGTTAATTATTGGCTGCGGCGGCGTCGCCGGCGTCGCGATTCATAAGTGTGTGCAAAACAGTGATGTTTTTTCGGAAATCATGATCGCCAGCCGGACAAAAGAGAAGTGCGATCTGCTGAAAGAAAAACTGGCCGCAGGCCAGACAGTGATCCGCACGGCTCAGGTTGACGCGGATAATGTTGATGAGCTTGTCGCGCTGATTGAAGACTTTAATCCGGAGGTGGTTTTGCATCTGGCGCTTCCGTATCAGGACCTGACGATTATGGAGGCCTGTCTCCGGACAAAGACGCATTATGTGGACACAGCCAATTATGAGCCGAAAGAAACCGCGAAGTTTGAGTATAAATGGCAGTGGGCTTTTCACGACAGATACAAGGATGCTGGCATCACAGCGCTGCTGGGCAGCGGCTTCGACCCGGGTGTGACAGGTATTTTTACGGCCTATGCGCTTAAACATCATTTTGATGAGATTCATCAGATTGATATCCTTGATGCGAACGGCGGCGACCATGGCTACCCCTTCGCCACAAACTTCAATCCGGAAATTAATATTCGCGAAGTGACCGCAAACGGCAGTTTCTGGGAAAACGGCCAGTGGGTTGAGACCAAACCGATGGAAATCAAACGTGAGTATGATTTCGAAGGCATCGGTAAGAAAGATATGTATCTGCTGCATCATGAGGAAATTGAGTCGCTGGCAAAAAACGTGCCAGGCATTAAACGGATCCGGTTTTTCATGACATTTGGCCAGAGCTATCTGACCCATTTGAAATGTCTGGAGAATGTTGGCATGACATCGATTGAACCGGTGGAATTCGAAGGAAAACAGATTATTCCGCTGCAGTTT
>SLMY01000057.1 GCA_007133255.1 Clostridiales bacterium | reverse complement strand
GTGCCCGGCTGCTGACTGGCCAGAGGCGCCGGCAAGTTTACGCTGACAGTTGCTTTTTCGAAACAAACCAGATAGCTTTCCTGCCAGGCAACAGAGTTGTTCCAGGGGGCCATTTCGAGTACTACCGTAACACCTGACTCAGATTCACCTGCCAGCAAATGTCCGGCTTTATCGGTGTAGGTGATACGATAATCCTCACCGAGCAAATGCCTGATCGCGTTGATCTGATGTATATAGTAGTTGACAAAGCTGTCGTACGCTTTCGCCTGCTCATCTGTTAAACCGGACAGATCAGCTGCCTGTTCAAGGGAAACCTGCGGATAGTCTTCCTGACTGGTCAGTGTTGAGGCAAAGCCATCCCATGCCCAGTCACCCGGCGGCATCGTTACACGAAGATAGGTCATTTTGCCGCAGCTTTGATCCGTTTTCCACTCGTCTATCTGCTGCTTCGCGTATATCATCGCCGGATCACTGCGTTTATGATAACCCATCATATGCGTAACCTGATGTTTTCGGGCTAATGATACCAGTTCTTCCCCGGCCTCCACTGAAAGAGCCAGTGGTTTTTCCGTCATGATCGGTTTACCTGCCGCGTATAAGTCCGGCAGCAGTTTAAGATGATGTGCGTAAGGCTGAATGCAGATCAGCCCGTCAACTTCCACATTCGCCAGTAAATCCTGATGATTTGAAAAAACATGTTTGATACCATAGCGAGCGGCAACTTTTTGTGCCAGCTGCGCCCGGGGTTCTGCCAGCGCGACTATGTCACAGTCTGGCCAGGAGATATACTGGTCTAGATGGGCCCGCTGGCCCATCATGCCAGTTCCTATCATAGCAAGTCTTACAGGTTTCATCGTCAAATCCAGTCCTTTCTTCTCTTCTCTTTTATTGACTATTTTTCGAAACGCAATTAACTATCATCAATATCACATAAATTAAGACTGGCACCGCCGTTTTTCAAAGACCTGACTGCTTAAACATGGCAACGTTAGTCATTGATATCGCTATTAGTTATATCACGTGTCAGCGATATCACGCATATTGATCATTCATAATACTCATTTATTAGCAGTCAACGTCAGATTCAGACAAGCTCACCGCCCGTATTCTCAAACAGGAATAGGCCTTCTTTACCCGGCGCGACAATATCCAGAAATCCGTTACCGTTTAAGTCCTCAAGCCAGAAATAAATACCAACACCGGAATGCTCACCTAATATTGCTGATCCTTCATCAATCACAAATCTGTCAAATTGACCGCCCCTGATTTTATAGATATAAATAAAAACATCGTCGTTATCTCCCGGGTCATTCCCGCAATGCGCACGCCAGCGTTTGCCTGTCACCAGCTCAAGCTCGCCGTCACCATCAATATCCGCCAGCTGCAGATCGTGATACTGCGCGTGGTCCTCATCAATAACATGACGAATAAACCGGCGGCCGCCGGCAGCATCCAGTTTCTGTTCAAGCCAGACCAGTCCATAGCCATGCGCGTTACCGACTATTAAATCGGTCAACCCGTTACCATTAACGTCAAAGCCCAAAATAGGCACACTCGCCGCGCCAAATCCGCAATCAAAATCAGGATGGAAAACCCACTGGCGGCTTAGCGGATCTTCACCCGGATGCTCAAGCCAGCCATTAACCAGAATAAGATCCATATATCCATTTCCGTTAATATCCGCGAATCCCAGACCATGACCTGAAGGCTTATCATGCAGAACATGTTTCGTGAATTGTCCTGTGCCCTTACCTTGTTCATCTTTAATCAGTTTGTAGCAAAATTGTGACTCGCCTGGTGTATTGGGGAATATTTCCACCGTACCACAACCGTCTATGTCAATATAGCGGATAGTCTCAATACTGCCGCAGGCATCAATGTCATGGACGGTCCAGCTGCCGGTTGTACCGGGATTTTCCCGCCAGCGCAGTGTCTGGCCCCACCAGCCGCCCGTTATGATATCAAGCCGTCCATTACCATTGACATCAAGTCCATAGTCGGAAAAGTCGTCATAGTATTCACCTTCCTGCTGCACCTGGCATATCTCGACTTTTTCCGAGAAATCAGGACCCTTATACCAGTTGGCACCACAGACAATGTCAAGGATACCATCTTGATCCACATCAAATACAGATGCAGCCTCATAGGTTACTGAATCAATTTTTCGTTTAACAAACGCCATAATCAGCCTCCATTTCGGTATATAACTCAAAATATAAGTCTTTAACGAGCAAGTGTTCTCTGATACTATTATAGCCATATTGTTCATGAGCAGAAAATAGATAAAAGCTGGCATCAGATGGATAAAAACGAGGTGACTTTATGCAGCTTCTGGAAAGTATTGGCCTTCAGAGCAACACTCATTTTGCCGCGCACAGTCATCACCAATGGGAGATGGTCTACTATATTCGCGGAGAGGTTTTACTCACAGCTGGTGATCAGCAAATCAAATGCCCGGCAGGCAGCCTGGTTTTCCTGCCCCCTCATCAAAGCCACGAGGAACATTGTCCGCAAGGCTACACAAACTATTATTTTACTGTCGGTAATTTTAATCTGCCAATTGATAGCTTGACACTTGTTCATGATCTGGCAGACCGGCCCATGCAGCAGCTGCTTTCACAAATATTTTATTTATTCCATACACGGAATCGAAACTGGCACGCTACGGTTGAAGCGCTGCTCAACTCACTGAGGCATTATGTGTCAGGTTTTATGCAGCGAAGCTACAGTCAGCCTTTAGTCGAGCAGTTTACCAGTATTCTGGTTGATAATATCAGCAATGAACAGTTTAGACTTCAGGACGCTTTTGAGAAAATGCCCATGTCAGCCGATCACTTCCGCCTGGTTTTCAAGCGCGAAACCGGTCGTCTGCCGCTTCAGTACTTAAATGAGATGCGCATGCAAACCGCGAAAAATCTGCTTCGTTCCTACACAAAAAGCGGACGGCTGTCGATCCAGACTGTCGCCCGCCTAAGCGGTTTTTCCGATCCTTATTATTTTTCCAGAGCCTTTCGCAAAGCAACCGGGCAGTGTCCGCTGAACTGGCTTAGCCAGAACGCGCCTGATTAACCGTTTCGCAAGTAGTTTCGGCTTCATACCGGCTTCGCGCGGGCGGATTCAGCACGATGTGTGTCTTTTCCGGTATATGATTGATCAAATAATCAACAGGAAGTGTATCATGCCACTGATGCATCTGGCAGCAGGTTTCGGCAAAATACGGATAAGCCTTTTTGATGACTGTATCAGGCTGAACCAGATTGATGAGCTTCAGATGAGTGATCTGGTTCAGGCCTTGCCACTGATGCCTCGCATGCGCGCAGCAGTGGACACCCAGCCCGTCGTAGCGTTTTGATAAATAATTAACTTCCGGCAGAAAAAACTCAGCAAACAG
>SLMY01000284.1 GCA_007133255.1 Clostridiales bacterium | reverse complement strand
GATTATTACGGCGCGGCTGTCAGTGACCTGACAACCGGCAGTTTTGAAGCGACCATGATGATAGCCGGCGCGACGCACGATAAGCTGGAGGCTGAGATCGCCCGGTTTATGCCATCTGAGATTATCTGCAACCAGACCTTTATCAAAAGCGACTTCTATCAGCTGATCCAAACTAAATATAACATCACGATAACAGGACGTCCTGACAACGATTTTTCGCTTGAAGAAGCAAAAAATCACTTCCCGGAAACCGATGAGCAGCAGCCTTTATGGGCTCAGGCGGCCGCGGCGCTGGTTAATTACCTGATTGATACACAAAAAGTAAAACCAGGCCATTTAAAACCGGTGAGCATCTATCAATTAGATGACTACATGAATCTCGATCCTACTGCCAGGAAAAATCTTGAACTGACAGAGACAATACGCGATAAAAGCCGAAAAGGCAGCCTGCTTTGGGCTATTGACCGGACCATGACGGCTGTCGGCGGCAGGCTGCTGCGCCGGTGGCTGGAACAGCCGCTGCTGAATCTGGGTGAGATCAGGCAGCGGCATCAGGCTGTGGCTGACTTAAAGCAGCAGTTCATGACACGCCAGGAGCTGCGTGAAACTTTAACTGGTCTATATGACCTGGAACGTCTGGCAGGAAAAGTAGCGCTGGCGTCGGTCAATGCCCGCGACCTGACAGCGCTGAAAATGACACTCAGAAAGCTGCCGGGTGTACGAGCCATCATGGAGCCGGTGAAAGATGTCTGGCTGCGTGAGCTGACCGCGCAAATAGATCCTTTGCCTGATTTATGCGGTCTTCTGGATGACGCGCTGCAGGATGAACCGCCTGCCGGGCTCAAAGAAGGCCAGATGATCCGCCAGGGATATGATGAAAGAGTAGACCAGCTGCGCCGTGCGGCCACAGACGGTAAAGACTGGATTATAGAACTGGAACAGAAGGAACGTGAAAAAACAGGTATCAAGAGCCTGAAAGTACGGTACAACCGTGTGTTTGGCTATTATCTTGAAGTGACAAAGTCAAACTTGTCACAGGTACCGGACCATTATGTACGCAAACAGACACTGGCCAATGGTGAGCGCTACATCACACCGGAACTTAAAGAGATGGAAGACACCATTCTGGGAGCTGAACAAAAAGTAATCGCGCTTGAATACGAGCTTTTTTGTGATTTGCGTGAGGTTGTCAGTCAGCAGATCAGCTCGCTGCAGACAACCGCCCAGGCACTGGCCACGATAGATGTGCTTCAAGGACTGGCGGAGCTTGCCGATCGAGAACAGTACTGCTGCCCGGAAATGGAAATCTCAGATGTGCTTCAGATCAGTCAGGGAAGACATCCGGTTGTGGAGAAAGTCCTTGATTCCGGCCAGTTTGTGCCCAATGACCTGGATATGGACATGAAAGACAAACGGGTGATGATTCTGACCGGACCGAATATGGCTGGCAAATCAACCTATATGCGCCAGAACGCCCAGATTGTCCTGCTGGCCCAGATGGGCAGTTTTGTCCCGGCGGCTTCGGCGAGAATCGGGCTGGCTGACCGCATCTTTACCCGAGTCGGCGCTTCCGATGATTTGGCATCCGGACAGTCCACTTTTATGGTTGAAATGAATGAAGTCGCTCAGATACTCAGCCACGCCTCGCCGCGCAGCCTGCTGATTTTAGATGAGATAGGCCGCGGCACCAGTACCTATGATGGTTTATCGATCGCCTGGTCCGTGATTGAATATGTAGCCGATCGTCAGAATCTGGGCTGCCGCACCTTATTCGCGACGCATTATCATGAACTGATTGATCTTGAGCCGGCCTTGCCGGGTGTCTTCAACTGTCATGTGGAGGTGAGTGAGAAAGATGGCGAGATTGTCTTTTTGCACCATATCAAGCGCGGCGGCACCGATGACAGTTACGGCATAGAAGTGGCAAGACTGGCCGGAGTGCCACAGCCTGTGGTCCAGCGGGCAAGTGAAATTCTGATTCAGCTGGAAAAAGATAATGTAGGCCGGCAGAAAATGAAAATACGCGCTCACGCCAGGCCCATGAACGGTCAGATCGACTTGTTTTCGTCGAGCAGCGCCATGCAGAAGGCCGAGCAGATACTTGAGCGTCTGAAAGGCCTGGATATTCAGACGGTAACGCCGCTGGACGCTTTGAATATTCTATCTGAGCTGCAGCGTCAGGCAGGTCAGCCAGGGAATAAAACACGTTAGTGTTGTTTGATTTATGTCATATATGTTTGATAAATAGGGTTATAAAATACCTTAGGAAGAAAGCGTCCGGTTATGCTGACGTTATAACAGCTGACGCTATAACATTGGTTGAGCGGTATTAAAAGAAGTTTAGCGATACAACCGGTTAGAGACAAAACCGAGACTGTCATCTATGGTTAAAACACAGGCCTGTTGCTTTGGGAGATTTATATGACTAAAATTCATCAGCTTGATAAACAGACGGCTAACAGCATCGCTGCCGGCGAAGTTGTAGAACGCCCGGCTTCCATTGTTAAAGAATTGGTTGAGAACGCCCTGGACGCGGGCGCTACCGTTATTCATACCGCGATCAGCCAGGGGGGGATCAGACTGGTGAAAGTCAGCGACAATGGCTGCGGTATGGATGCCCAGGACGCGAAGCTGGCCTTTGACCGGCATGCTACCAGCAAACTTCAATTAATTGAAGACCTGGACGCTCTGGCGACGATGGGTTTTCGCGGCGAAGCACTGGCCAGTGTCGCGGCTGTGTCAAAAGTTAAACTTGAGACGCGTGAGCCGGGCAGCGAGCAAGGGTACCGGATCTGTATTGAAGGCGGTGAGCTGAAAGAAGAAGGTCCGGTTGGCTGCGCGGAAGGAACAACACTTCAGGTAGAACATTTGTTTTATAATATGCCGGCCCGATTCAAGTTTTTACGTAAAGATACAACTGAAGCGAATGTTATTACCGATATGATGATGCGCCTGGCCCTGGCCCGTCCGGATGTCTCATTCAGGCTGACGAATAATCAGCAGGAAGTGCTGCATACCCCCGGAAATAACGATTTAAAAAGTACGTTGTATGCCTTGTTCGGCCGGCAGACTGTGTCGGCCTGCGTACCAGTCAGCCATCAGGCACCGCCGGTTAAGCTGACCGGTCTGGTTGGCCGGCCCGACTTGTCCCGCAGCAACCGAAGTCAGCAGTTTTTCTTTGTTAATGGCCGGGTGATACGCTCAAAAGCAATGACCGCGGCAGTCGATGAAGCTTACCGGACATTACTGATGAAAGGTAAATTCGCTTTCGCTGTTTTATTTTTAGAACTGCCGTCTCAGCTGGTGGATGTTAATGTCCATCCACAAAAGCTGGAAGTCAGGTTCTGGAATGACCAGGAAATCTTCCGGACCCTTTTTCATGGTATCAAGCAGGCGCT
>SLMY01000155.1 GCA_007133255.1 Clostridiales bacterium | reverse complement strand
TCTGTCACCCTTGCATCCAGAAATGATTTTAGCCGTTTTTATGATTTTAAGTTGAACGATGTCCCCGTGTTAACTTTACCGACAGCCAGGACAGATGTACTGGTTGTGGGGGGAGGCACGGCAGGTTCAGTTGCCGCCTATGCCGCCGCTTCTGAGCAGGCAGAGGTTATTTTGACTGACATGAACAGTGTTCTGGGCGGAACCGGCACAATAGGCGGGGTTCATTCGTACTGGTTCGGGCTGACACAAGGGTTTACCCGATTGGTTGATCAGCAGATGGATCATTTGGAAAACTGGCTGCGGCAACAGCGAAAATCGTTTCCCTGGGAGACGGGCAGAAGCTGGAACCCGTCCATAAAAGCTTTCGCGCTTCAAAAATGGCTCAGAGAACAGTCCGTACCCATTCTTTTTAACAGTTTATGCGTGGGTGTTATCAAAGAACACAACCAGATTAAAGGCGCGCTTTTCGCCACAGAAAAAGGTCCGTTGATTATCCAGTCTGATGTCACAATAGACGCGACAGGTGATGGTGATCTGGCCTGTTTCGCCGGCGCGGACTACACCTACGGCAGTCAGCAGGACCGGTTCACGATGTGGTCATCACTGGCCCAGTATAGCCAGGCGGGCCAATACAGAGGTGGTGTTTTTACTACAAATGTGGATATTGGTGATGTGTTTGACTGCACCCGGTATCTTCTGGTTAACCGCAGGCGGGGGCCGGAAACCTGTTTTGACCATGGGTCATATCTGACAACCCGTGAAAGCAGGCATATTCAGGGTGACTATACCGTTACCTTTCGTGATGTTCTGATGATGAAAACATATCCCGACACCGTCGCGGTTGGCTTTAGTAATTTTGATCCCAAGGGCAAGTCAGATCAGGATGAGATTTATGTGGGTGTGATTCCCAGTCAGCAGCGTTTCTCGCTGCCGCTTCGTGCTTTTATACCCAGCGGGCTGGAGGGGCTGCTGGTCACCGGCAAAGCGATATCGGCCACCCACGACGCGCTGCCGATTATCAGAATGCAAAGTGATGTCCAGGAACAAGGCGGCATGTGCGGCCTGGCCGCTGCCTGGTGTGTGAGACAAAATAAGAAGATCCGTGATCTTGACATCCTTGCTTTCCAGAAAAAGCTGGTGGCCATCGGCAGTTTGCCTGAGACTGTTCTTGAGACAGAAAGCCGGAAAAGCGAAGCGTCGCTGCCTTCCCTGGCCGATGTGATCAAGCAGCTTCAGGTTAGGGCCGAGTGGACGCAAACAGATCTGGATCCCGGTTATGTGTTAGATGAACCGCTGCCGGTCTGGCGGATTCTAAATGCCAGTCGCTCAGAGGCGGTGCCTTTGCTGGTAAAGGCTTATGAAACCGCGTCTGATCAAGCAGCAAAACTGGACGTTGCCCGGCTGCTGGCCTGGCATCGCCATGACACAGGCGCCTCTTTTCTGGCTGAATATTTAAAGCAGACTCTGGACAGCCGCGAAGGCCTGCCGGTTAGAGAAGGCAGCCTGCAGTGGTCGCAGCTGTATCCCGACCAGGGGGTAATGACCGAGCTGACATATGATCTGAACCTGCTCTCACGGACGGATCATCCGGCGGTTGTACCTTTAGTCAATGAGCTGGTTCACAGAATTGTGACAGCTGAACGCGATTATCATGATGAGAAGACCTGCCTTTTTTCGCTGATTGACTCCATCGCCAGAATCGCTGAAGCCAGAAAAAGGCCAGAGCTTATTCCTGCGTTGAAACAATTGCTGCGCCTGCCAGAGATTCTTTCGGAAAAGGTTGCCTGCCAAAATGACTTTGACCTGGACCTGGTCCGCGAACGTCTGGCGATGCTGAAACTGCTTCTGGCAAGGGCTCTGGCCAGCTATCATGTATCTTTTGGGTTTGAGGTGCTGGAGGATCTGACACAGGACAGGCGGGGGATTATCGCCAAAAGTGCCGCCGACTGCCTGTATCGTCTTTCTGCTAAACGCGTATTTTTACCACAGCCGGTGTAGCCAGTGATAAACCTATCTGGCCGCTGCTTTGATTAATTGTATAATGTGATTCCGCTTCGGCCACCCACTTTGTGCCTTGCCAGTGTCCGGTTTCAACACTGATGTCTTTCAGATCCGGCCAGACGGCTTTTTCGGTCTCAATGCTGATACCGCAGCGATATCCTGCCGCGATGTATTCATTGCCGCCGGTGTGGATCACGATCGCCTGGCCGTTGTCCTGCCCCTGCACGGTTACTTTGCGACCGCCCAGATCGCGGGTGTCTGAGAACTTTTGCCCTGGCTGAACCGCCATGAAAACTTTCAGCTGGCTGGTTCCGCCGTAACGCGATACCGGGACCATCATGTTTTGCAGGGTCTGGTAACAATCTCTAAGATCAGGCCCGCCATTGGCGATGGAGCCATCTGGCTTCACATAAGGCTGGAAAGGTGTCGGGTATGAAATATTCAGGGCCCAGGGAGCGAAAACAGGTGAACCAAATTCACCGATTGACATAAACGCCATGCGGGGTGCCATCTGGCTCATATCACTATTAGCTTCGGTGATCGACGGTAGGTTGCGGCTGACACGGTATTGCAGCAAAGCGCCGCGTAGATCATTGATTGAGCGGCCCGGCTGAACATAGAGATTCAGTCCGCAAAAATCGATTGCCGGACAGTTTTCCAGATAGGTGGATACATCTTCACCCGGTGAACCGCCAACCATCCAGTCTGTCAGCTTGCCGCCGACAAAGTTGACGAAAAAAGGCAGCGGATAAAGGGCTTTGCCGGCATCGGTCAGGGGTCTGAGCCATTTTGTGGCCAGACTCCAGGCGCTGTAGTGCAGATCGTCGCGAAAGCTTCCTGACGCGAAAGACTGATTCGACGCGGGGCTGTGATCACGCCACATGTCTCGGTTCTGCCGGTCGTAACCAAAAACGGCGATCTCATTTTCAACTTGAATCATGATCACGGTATAAGTCTGTTCGTCTATTTCACGAATGTGCTTCATAAAAGCGCAAAAGGCTTTTGTTTCAACCTCAACAATGGCCGGATCATCATATGAAGCTGAATTATGATGGGCGACGCCATTTGCATCAACCGCTCTGGGATAAGTCTTCTCATCTTCCACTACATACATGGGCGCGAACACCTCATTGGTGAGATTCCGGTAGATAGAACCATCACCGCTGGCGTAGTGGCCGAACCAGCCCAGTATCACTTTCAGGTTATTTTTCCTGGCCAGATTGATCACATGATCAACGTAGGTGAAATCGTACACACCCGCTTCCGGTTCAACCATCGACCATTTGACCGGAACTTTTATCGTGTTCAGCCCCATCGCGGCGGCCGCCGGATAAAGATAATCGTAAACATGCATCGTTTCTTCATGTTTGCCCCAGACGATATCCCACCAGGGAATCTCT
>SLMY01000078.1 GCA_007133255.1 Clostridiales bacterium | reverse complement strand
GACTGTACTGACAATGTGTGGTCAAAAATGGGATAAGGGATATGTCTGGGTGAAGGACGGTATCATAGCGGAAGCAGGACCAGGTGATCCGAGTCAAAGCCTTGATGGTGATATCGCGCAGACAGTGATTGAAGCAGAAGGCCTGTACCTGATGCCTGGCCTGATTGACGCGCATTGCCACGTTGGCTTGTTTGACGATGGCCTGGGCAGTGAAGGCCAGGACGGGAATGAAAGCACTGATCCTGTAACACCTCAATTACAGGCATTAGACGGCATTTTTCAAGATGATCGAGGTTTTGAGGAAGCGTGTAAATATGGTATTACATCTGTCATGACCGGTCCGGGCAGCGCTAATGTGATTGCCGGCCATTTCGCTTTTCTCAGGACAAACGGCCGTACTGCTGATCAAATGGCCAGGAAGCCGATGGCTGCCATGAAAGCTGCTTTCGGTGAAAACCCGAAAAAAGTCTATGGCAACCAGTCAAAGACCCCTTCAACACGCATGGCAACCGCTTCTATACTCCGGGAGGCTCTGAGACAGGCCAGTGACTATATGAAAGCTTTAGAAGAAGCCTTGAATGATAAAAGCAAGAAGAAACCAGACTTTAATGGACGATGGGAAGCGTTAATGCCTGTTCTTAAAGGGCAGATGATTCTCAAAATACACGCGCATCGGACCGATGATATATTGACTGCTGTTCGTGTCGCGAATCAATATGGTTTGCGATATAGTCTGGATCATTGTACAGAAGGTTATCTGATCGCTGATATACTGGCTGCAGAATATGAAAAAGGGAAAAGCCCGGACCGCGGTAAAGGTATACCTGGCAAAGGTCGGCTGATCGGTGTGATCACAGGTCCGCTGCTCAGTGATCGAAGCAAGCCTGAACTCAATCGGTCAGATATCTCCAACCCGGCCATTTTATCAGCTGCCGGGCTGCCTGTATCTATCATGACTGATCATCCGGTTATTCCAATACAATACTTGCCTGTGTCCGCGGCTGTCGCGATGCGTGAAGGGATGAGTGAAGATTTAGCGTTGAAATCAATTACGTTGAACGCGGCCGCTGTTTGTGACATGGATCATCAGCTTGGCAGTATTGAAAAAGGTAAAATCGCTGATCTGGTCATTTTCAGCGGACATCCCCTGGATTTCATGAGCCGGCCTGAATGGGTCATTATTGATGGGCAGATTATACATCAGGCAGATAAGTCATGAACACTCAACAGTTATACCGCGTTCTGAGCAGTGGCCGCACCTGTATACAGCTTCTTAGTTTGTCTGAACAGGGTACGCACCTGATCGCGCGAAAGGCAGCCAGATTCTTGATTCCGGGTGATGTTCTGAGCCTTGATGGTGATCTGGGAGCCGGGAAAACGAGTTTTACCAGAGGCCTTGCCAGTGGGCTCGGATGTGACAGTGATATAACCAGTCCAACCTTTACATTGATGATAGAACATGTGACGAACAGGGACAACCTCAAATTGTATCATTTTGATGCCTATCGATTGAGTGACAGTTTGTCTTTTGTTGAAGCTGGACTTGATGAGTTTTTAGATAAAGACGGCATATGTGTTATTGAATGGGGACATCTGGTCGATGATATCATGCCGGAGCGAACGATCAGAATTAACATTATAAGAAGCTGTCCAGAACACGAGATGGAACGGCGTATCCAAGTATTCTGGCCGAAAGATAATGATATACAACGGTTTGATTGTTTGAAAGAGGAATTACTGGAGGACTCTGTATGATGATCCTGGCTGTAGACACCGCGACGGCGAGTATGAGTGTCGCGCTGAGAAACAAGGATGCACTGCTGGGTGAGTTAACGCTGCAGACAGGTCTGACACACTCAGAAACACTGATGCCATCAATTGACGCGTTATTCAGGCAGTGCGGCTGTCAAAAAAATCAATTAACAGCCGTTGGGTGCTCGTCTGGTCCCGGATCTTATACAGGCATTCGAATTGGTGTCAGTACAAGCCTGGGTATAGCTTACGCGAGCCATATTCCTGCCTTTGGCTTTTCTACATTGGCGATACTGGCCGCGCCTCATCAGCATGACCGATCAAATCTTGTTTGTCCAACGATAGATGCCAGGAATAATCGTGTTTTCGCCGGGGCGTATTATTTAGGCAAACAAGTTATACGATCCGACAATTACGCGGCAGCAGATTTTAGGCTGCTGGTAGAAAAAGCGGCACAAGCTTGTGATGTAAACCAGGCTCTGGTTCTGGGTTCTGGAAGCAAGATTTTCAGCCAGGACAGCCTGGCCGGGTCATGCAGACTCGTGATTTTGCCAGATTATGAGGCCGTTCCAAGAGGAGCTGTCATTGCGGCAATGACAGAACAAGTTTATCGGCTCCATCCAGATATTGACCCGGCTGTGTCATAGCAGAAGCTAAAACCACATTATATCAGTCTAACTCAGGCCGAACGAAATCGGATGGCTCAGTCATAAGCTGGAAAAAAGTTAAGGTAGAGGCGGTTGATTTTTAAAGCGGTTGTCTGAGATTTTGCTGACAGCTATTAGCGATAATAAATGAGTGATGATGGACAAAGAAAGAAACTATAAACAAAATACCCCTGAACGATCTTATCATGTGCGAATGGCTTCACTTTCAGATTTGGACGCGATAGCAGGAATTGAACAGACCTGCTCCAGCATGCCGTGGCATACTGATTCACTGCGGTATGACCTGTCTGATCACAATAATGCCTTTTATTGGGTTGCCGAGTTGGAAAACACTTCAAAGATTGTAGCCTACAGTGCTTGCCGGCATATGGTCGATGACGCGGAAATTATGAATATCGCGGTTCTGCCTGAATGGCGGCGGATCGGCATTGCCAGACAGTTGCTTCTCATTATGGAATCACATGCACGGCAAAGTGGCTTAGAGGCCATGTATCTTGAGGTTAGGGAAAGCAACAGTCCCGCGCGGCAGCTTTATCGCGAGTCTGGGTACACAGAAATCACCTTCAGATATCAGTATTATGCGAATAATCGTGAGAATGCTATCATAATGTCGAAAAATATTAGTTAATTATACGGATGATACGTGCGACATACACAATGAAAGCCTGTGGAATTATGACATATTGACAAAACATTGAAATCAATCATATACTTACAATGTATGAATCACATATGTTAAACCCACGAGCACCTACATTCACTTGGGGGAGGACAAACAATGGTTACCAAGACTGTTCAATTTAATTGTGATGAGACCTTGCAGATGAAAGCAGTGGCCGTTCTTATTCAAAAGGCTTCAACCTTTCGCTCTAATATATGGTTGAGCAGTGGCGAACGTCGTGCGAACGCCAAAAGCCTGCTGGGTGTCATGTCGTTGGGTATTGAGAATACAACTGATTTAAAAGTGACAGCTGAAGGCAGCGATGAAG
>SLMY01000279.1 GCA_007133255.1 Clostridiales bacterium | reverse complement strand
TTTGCCGCGACCGATGGAACTGGAAAGAACCAGCCGCCGCAATTATTACAGGCAGTTACCAGCGACTTTTAAAAAGAACAAAGCCTTTCAAAAGCTTGCCCTGATCCGGATTCTGGCCAGCTTCACAAGCATGGTCGCGCCTTTTGTCATTCTCTTTAACCGTGAGCACTTTAGCTTGTCAGCCAGCCAGGTTTCAACTCTTGTCTATATACAGATTATCGGCGGGCTGATCGGCGGCGTTTTCTGGGGCAGGGTCTGCAGCAGACTGGGCAATCATCGCGCTATTTTGGCTTCGCAGATAATCGGTCTGACGATAACCTCCATCGCAATCATCTTCAGTCTATTTTCAGTCAGTCATTTACCTGTGTTGTTCATTTGGCCAATGGTCCTGATCAATGGGGTCAGTATGGGCAGCTGGATTGGTTTTCTCAACTATACAATTGATATTGTCAGCGAAGCCGATAGGACTGTCTACCTTTTACTGCTGAATCTGATCACTTTCCCCTTCACCTTACTTGCGTTTCTGGCAGGGTTGATCGCTCAGTATTTTGGTTATCTGCCCATTTTTGTGATCAGTGCCCTCTCTTCCCTTATCGCCATCTACTTAGCAGCGCAGCTGAAATTGCCAGCAAGCAATCCTGACCCGCAGTTTGTTGATCCTCTTACTGTTATTGGCAGCCAAAAGGATGACTAGCTTTCTGCTTGAGCATAGAATCGGCGTTTTAGAGTGAACCCCCCCTTCTTCGGCTTAGAGGAAGGTTACGCACGATTGATTGGAACAAAACCAATATAATCAGTTAACTCACTGCTATCATGCTATTATCTTGCTGGTTGTGGAACTACTTAATTGCAAGTTAATGGGAAACCATTACAAAAAATGAGTTTACATCTTAAGAGAGGTGGCCTTTGTACCAGATATCTGAAAAGTCAGAGAAGCGTTTGATGAGTGTTTTAATAGGCTCAGTTGTGATGAACCTGCTCTTTTTTGTCCTACTTGCCTGGGGTGTGTTGCCCATTGAACTTAACACACTCAGATTTGCCGGCGGTTTTTTCTTACTTATCTTTGTTTGGCTGCACGGTTTGTATCATTACGGCTGGAACAATATGCTCATTTTCTTTAGTATTACCTTGGCAATCACCTGGACATTCGAGGCATTAAGCGTCGAAACTGGATTTCCATTTGGCGATTTTTACTACACTGATTTACTTGGTGACAAAATAGGCGCTGTACCTATTTTGATTATACCGGCCTATTTTTTAGCGGGTTATCTGGCCTGGACGCTCGGCAACTTATTTTTCGGAAATATGACCGCAGGCATCGACAGACAAAACCTCATCCGTGTTCCTCTCCTGTCAGCACTGATCATGGTCATGTGGAATTTGAGCTTCGACCCGATTATGTCAACTATTGAAGGAAATTGGATATGGCAAAACGGCGGTATATACTTTGGTGTTCCCTTGTCAAATTTTCTGGGCTGGTTTATAACAGTCTTCCTGGTCTTCCAGTTGTTTTCATTTTCCCTGTATCAATCTGGTGACCTTATTGAACCTTCGTTTAAGCCTTCACATTGGTACCTTTTCCCGGCTATGTATATCGTGCAGGGCATACCATCTGCCCTCTATCCGTTTTTCCGTGATGATCATGCGGACATCTATCAAGCAATCGCGTTAATCACTGTCATGACGATGTTTCTTACGGCTGTTGCCTGTATCTTTGTGATTAAAGCCTCACTTAAGGAGCATGGCTGATACTGTTTATGTAAGCAGGCGGCCGGACGCTTTTGAATCTGAAGCGTGATGACAGTTCTTCTCTTTCCTGTGACCAGGTAATATGCTAAGCTGAAAGTGTTCTTATTAATGAATCTCAATCAATAACGGAGGCAAGTATTATGGCTGATTTAAAACAAGTTAAACCAGAACAGCTGAGCGGCAACGCTGTTCAGAAAATAGGCACAGACTGGATGCTGGTTACGGCCCGTAAAGGAGACCAGGTCAATACCATGACCGCGGCCTGGGGTGGACTTGGCGTCATGTGGGGCAAACCAGTGGCTTTTGTTGTTATTCGGCCGCAGCGCTACACATATGAGTTTGTTGAAGCAAGCGAAACCTTTTCGCTGACCTTTTTTGACGATAGTTTTCGCGAAACCCTGAACTATCTGGGTACTGCCTCCGGGCGAGATGAAGATAAAATAAGCAAAAGCGGCCTGACGCTGGCAGCCAGCCAGGACACACCATATTTTACAGAAGCCAATCAGGTTCTGATCTGCCGGAAGTTATACCGCCAGACTTTCGACCCTGCCTGCTTCATTGATCCCGCGATCGATCGTAACTATAAAGAAAAAGACTACCATATTCATTATATCGCCGAAATTGTTGAAGCTTATCAGCGCTGACAGGAAACAGTACCCTTTTAATAAGATATTCGTGCGCAATACCCTTCTAATCTTATCCGCAGGTTTAAGCGGGGAGGGTTCACGACAGCGGTTACGGAGAAAAGTATGAGCTATATTTCACTGCACCAGTCTAAACCCAAAGAGATTCTTGCAGAAAAAAAGCGAATGCCGGTTGTTTACCTTGGCCTGGGTATTCTGGAATGGCATGGTCTGCATAATCCTGCTGGTCTTGATGGTATAAAGGCAGAAGGGATGGCTATCCATTTCGCAAAGAAATTCGGAGGTACTGTAGCGCCAACTCAATTCTGGGGTGATTTCCGCGGCGATATATGTGAACTTGTTTTTAAGCCGGACCTTATTTCTGCTGCCGAGTTTGACCATACGCCTATGATTAGCCAGGAACTTGGTTATGACCAAAATGAATTGGAGCGAAACGCAAGGCGTGATGAAGAAAAAGGAGGCTGGAGGCTTTGGATCGATCTGGTCGTTCATACCTTTTTCCAGCTGGAATCCTTCGGGTATCAGTGTATTGTTCCGATTCCCGGCCATTATCCTCTGTTTAATCCGCTCGATCAGGCGATTGAGCAATATGAAAAGGATGGCGGAACCTGTTCGATAGCGGTCATCAAGGATCCGCTGTTTGACGAGTCCGGACATGCCGGCGATCACGCGGCGAAATTCGAGACTTCACTCATGCTTCACCTTTATCCAGAACTCGTCGATATGAGCCGGTTAAGCAGCGATCTTTCGCAAGCCAATATCGGTGTGATGGGAGAAGATCCCAGGCTGTATGCTTCAAAAGAGTTTGGTGAGCTGATCATGAATAAGCTCGATCTTGTGCTTGAGACTTATCTGCGGAATCTTGGGTTTTTGACAACTGAGTAACTCACTGAAAAAAGACAATCCCTGAAAATAAACTTCAAGGATTGTCTTTTTTCTCAGTGTGCCACGCATGGCACTTCACTAGACGGTGAAAGTCCGTTATGGAGGTATGTAGCGACCAACCATTAGCTCAAGG
>SLMY01000228.1 GCA_007133255.1 Clostridiales bacterium | reverse complement strand
CACAAGCCGATAATAGGTTTCGGCTTTGAACAGCGGCATATCACCATATATGATCAGAATATCCCCCTGATAATCCGCGAGCTGCCCGGCAGCGGCCGCTGCCGCGTGGCCAGTACCCAGCTGCTGATCCTGAATCACGTATTGATATGCAGGGCCCATTTCAGCTTTGACCTTTTCCGCCTGATACCCAACTACCAGGATAATATCCTGTTTACTGACAAAACTCAGGTTTTCAGCTGCCCATCTGAGCAGAGGTTTGCCGGCTGCCTGACGCAGCACTTTGGGCAGATCCGCTTTTTCAGACTTCAGGCGTTTGCCTTTACCCGCAGCGAGAACAATCACTTTCAAGGGTCTGTCAAGCTTTGCCGGCTGGTGCTTTTCATCTTTAAAACGCATGTGCATCGTCCTTTCTGACACCCGTATCCTGTTCCAGAATCCTGGCAGGATAGCCCATATCTTCCGCTGCCTTAATAATATTCTCCGCGTACTGGCGATGGGCATATACAAAACAGCAGCCTCCGCCGCCTGACCCGTTGATTTTGCCGCCATAGGCACCCAGACTGATCGCACGTTCAAGGATCGAGTCAATTTTCGCGGTAGAAATGCCAAGGCCGTCGCGAAGCTGTTCATGATGTTCACTGATCAGCATGCCAAGCTTCCGATCATTTACCTGACCAGAGGTCAATAAGGAAAGTCCTTTTTGCAGGATCCGGTAGTTATTTATCTGAGCTTGCAGTTTACCGCGGTGTTTCTTGTCCAGTTGGTCAAGCAATTTGATTTTATCAGGCTGACTGATAAAATCTCTGATATTTTGAATGCCATACGGTTTAAGCTGCTCCAGTGCTTCTTCTGCCGGTTTTTTCGCTTCCGACAGCACACGCGTTGTGTCTTTCTGGTCTAACGTATCAAACAAGATAAAACAACCCTGCAGCTTCGTCTCCAGCTTCCTGATGGTAAGGCCGCTGCTGAAATCCAGATGAACCAGACCACCCAGAGCTGATGTGAAATGATCCATTTTACCACCAGGTTCATTAAACTCAGCCACTTCAGCCTGAAAAGCCCATTCCGCGATCTGTTCCGGATGATCTTTCTCAGGATGATCAATTGCCTCCAGAAGGGCTTTTATCAGCACAACAATCATGGTACTTGAGGAACACATCCCTTTACCAATAGGTATTTGTGAATCTAGTTTGATATCATACCCTGAAAGCCGGCAACCGGCTCGAATTAAGACCTGCACTGTGCTGCGAAGATAATCTCGCTTCTCCTTATACTCAATTGGCTGATCCAGATCAATGATTATCTCTTCATAAAGCCCCTGGTCATTCACCGAGTCAAGACGATCCAGGCGGCTGTCACGGATCAGGATTTTAACCAGCTGATCCTGCCGCGGACTGATGGCCGCGAAAAAACGCAGGTTAATCGCGGCCGCGATGACTTCAAGATTGAGATAATCCTGATGCTCACCAAATAAACACAGCCGGCTGGGTGTGGATACCCGGATCAATTTATTCATAAAAAGCCTCCCTATCATTAAGTGTGACGATCACTCAAAGTTTAATTTCGTCGATATGCTCCAATTAAGATATATGTGTTTTCAGCTGTTAACTGGCATAAACAGGCTCAACACTCTAAATCAGGCGGTCTATATTCATCTGTCTTTTTGACTGATATTTCTAATATAATCTAAACCTGACAATCCTGCTAGAGCTTAATGGGCCATTTTTTTGCATAATCAGACAGACAGTTGTATCTTGTCAATTTTGAATCAGTAAATTGTTTAAAACAGGCATCATTATTGTATAAATTCTGACTTTCATATAAAACGGGCACTGCTTGCAGTATAATGGGTTTAGCTTGACAGTATGTCTGCCACCTTAAAGACTGCATGACAGGCGCAGTCTGTAAGGACGGGTCTAGATGATACTAAAGACTGTTTAGCTGACTGGCAACTGTCAGGATCATTTTCATGACTATCAGGAAACATCGAAAGGATCAGGAATAGATTATGATACGTAACCTTGCTCGTTCAACAATCATTAAGCATGCTGTCATGATCACTGAGGACAGCCATTTGTCTGAAGGCTGGATTCTAATTGAAGATGATCGTATAAGGCTGGCTGGATTTGGCGATCTGTCCGCCGAACTTGAAAACAGTCTGCCAACTGCTTGTGCGAAAGATTCTGTAACAGTCATTGATGCTCATGGTCAATTTGTTTTTCCCGGGTTTATCGATCTTCACACGCATGGCGCGGGCGGCAGTGATTTCATGGACGGTACCCTGATAGCCTGGAAGACAGTGGCCCGTACACACGCGCGCTTTGGGACTACCGCGCTGCTGGCAACGACACTGGCCAGCACATCAGCTGATCTTAATAAAACATTTAATGTCTGGAAGCAGTGGCAGGAAAACACGGCCGATCATTTAGATGAAACAGCGGACGGCGCTTCTATTCTCGGCCTGCATCTTGAGGGGCCCTATTTCGCGATGAATCAGCGCGGCGCGCAGGATCCCCGCTATATTCATCCACCCGATCCTGATGAGTATCTGCCGGTTATGACGCGTCACCCGGAAGTTATCCGCTGGACGGTCGCTCCTGAGTTGTCTGGTATGGAGACCTTCAGCCAGCATGCCAACGCACATGGCATTTTATTATCTATGGGCCACACAGACGCGCTTTATGAAGATACGATCAAAGCGATTGGCATGGGGTTCTGTCTTGTCACACACCTTTATTCTTGTATGTCCGGTGTTACCCGCAAAGCTGCCTTGAGGCACGGAGGTCTGATTGAGACAAGTCTGATCAGAGATGACTTGACAGTTGAGGTTATCGCCGATGGCAGGCATTTGCCGTTAGAACTGCTTGAGCTGATCTGGCGCTGTAAAGGTCGTGATCGTATTGTCCTGACAACTGATTCCATGCGGGCCGCAGGCCAGGATGTAGATGAAAGCATCCTTGGCAGCCTGGAAAATGGCCAGCGAGTGATTATTCGTGATCAGGTCGCTAAACTGCCAGATGAAACAGCCATGGCCGGCAGTATCGCGACAGCAGACCGGCTGCTCAGAACCATGATCCAGGTCCCAGGTGTATCATTGGCTGACGCTGTTTATATGCTGACCAGAACACCTGCCCGTTTGCTGGGCCTTGCTGACCAAAAAGGCGCCATAGCCTCAGGCTATGACGCGGATCTGGTTTTTATGGATCAGTCTTATCAGGTCAAACGCACCCTCGTTGGCGGAAAGACCGTTTATCACGCTGATGATGCTTAAGGCCAGGCGCTTGTTAAGCATGGGACGCTAAAAGATCACCTTCTATTGATAACTAACATCATTTAAGACAATCGCTTTTATCACATCACCTGACTCAGATGCTTTTTTAAACGCTTCAGGCGCTTCTTCCAGTGTAAAAGT
>SLMY01000027.1 GCA_007133255.1 Clostridiales bacterium | reverse complement strand
GGAACAATCAGCAAAGTCGCCGATTTTTTACTCGAGTCTGACGCGGGAAAACCTAAAAGCAAACTCTTCCCTCTGCTTGTACGATCAGATAAGCCCGATATCCGTCTGAATAATCTGGATAAACAAGCCATGGAAGATTTACGTCAGAGACTGATCGCCTGGCTTCAGGACCAGGCACCGCTTCATCAGCTAGTTCAGAACCAGAATAACTTTACGCAGCACTGGCGGACTCAGGATCAATATATCTGCCCCCTCGAGGTTTTTCCTGGTGAAACAGGTCGCAAGAAGGCCGTCATGAATATGTTTGACACCGCGCTTTCCATGCCCGCAGGCACCCAGCTTTGGATACTGATACAGGAAGATACTTCCTGGGCAGGAAACGATCCGGTCTTCTCAGCTAAACTTCGCAGAAAAATACTCGACCTGATTGATAAAAAGCTAAGTTTGAAGATCATCCACTGGCTTGATCACGAATCAAATATGATTCATTCCCTGGTTCGTGACTGGCTGCCTCTTCAGCTAAACCCACTGATTCAAACATGGTATTATCCAAAATACGAGCCAACTTCTATGCCCCTGACTCTTTACATTATTCCAGACAACGCGGTTCTGGTCGGCACTTCAGCTGATCACCATCTATCAGCGATGCACAGTATGATTCTACGTGACTCCTGCAGTCTTCAGAATTTTAAAACAATCTTTGAAACATATCGCGAAAAAAGCCTGCCGCTGCTGGAAAATCACACAGAGTCTTCAAGTCAGTTGTTTCATCAATTTGTTAAAGCCGGTACGAATTTGATTAATAAAAATGTTTATGTACAAACATCCTGCCCCTCCATGATGCTGCTGCCAAACGAAGTGGCGAAAAAACTGATAAAGCAGGAATTTGTACACAGTTTCAAACGATATTTTTCTGATTTCGCAGATGAATCACTCTTACGGGAAATAGACGATCAGACAGGCAAGCTTAAGGAAAACAAATGCCAGCTGCGGCATATTTATCGTCTGAGCAGCCTGATTCAAGCTTCGCGCCAGGCAGAAATAACAGACCCTTTTTTCTCGATGATCAGCGGCAAAACTGTCAGCATCAAGCAAAGAAACTACCGTTATATCCTGCGCGAGATGGCTCATTATCTGTTAACCGAAGACCAATATGAAATCGCCTTGCTCAATGACGATCAGTACCAGCAGGCAAACTGGCCGAATATGGTCTGTATATCCAACAATCTTTTTGTTGCCTGGGGTGATCATGAAAGCCAGGCCAGGCTTACTGCCTGCGAAAGTACAATTTTGCACGCGTTTGAAACGCATATGGTAAGAAACTGGCAGCAGATCCCGCTTGTCTGCAGGGACAAAAAACGAGTCGCGAAACAGCTGCTTAGTTTATGCGAATGAAGGTGCTGCCGACTAGTCGCTAAATTGAGCCTTATAAAGCTCAGCGTAGCGGCCATGACGGGCGAGAAGCTGTTCATGGCTGCCGATCTCAGACAATTTTCCGTCATGCATAACCAGTATCTGATCACAATGACGGATCGTTGACAACCGATGAGCGATAATAATGGTTGTGCACTGCGATGTTACCTGCTCAATGGACTGTTGGATCAGCTGTTCCGTTTCTGTGTCTATATTAGCAGTCGCTTCATCGAGAATAAAAATCGACGGTTTTCTCGCGATCGCTCTGGCAAAGCTCAAAAGCTGCCGCTGTCCGGCTGAAAAAGTGCTGCCGCGTTCAGTCACGCGTGTTGACATGCGCTTTGAAAGGCGGCGGATAAAAGCATCAGCATAGGACATTTTCAAAGCTTCAGCTATCTGATCGTCATCGATCTGGTCATCGCCGAGTCTGATATTCTCAGCGATCGATCCTGAAAATAAGAAGACATCCTGGAGTACAATAGCGATCTGACGCCGCAGATCACTGAGCTTATGTTCTCGTATATCCATACCATCCAGCAGAATACTGCCCTTCTGAATGTCATAAAACCTCAGCATGAGAGATATTATCGTTGATTTTCCGGCCCCGGTCGCGCCTACAATCGCCGCGCTCTGTCCCGGTTCCAGAACAAAGGAAACATCCCGCAGCACCCATTCGCCTTCCTCATAGGCAAACCAGACATTCTTGAACTCAACATGCCCATTCAGCGCTGGCAGTGGTTTTCCATCCTCAAGGTCTTCGAGTTCCTCATTCTGATCAAGCAACTCATAGATACGGTCAGCTGAAACCGCTGCCGACTGGATAGAAGAATACTTCTCAGCCAGATCGTTAATGGGTTCGAAGAACCGGCGGATATAGCTGGTAAAAGCATAAAGAACGCCTATCTGCAGCGTCCCTTCCGTCAGTCCGCGAAGGCCAAACCAGATCAGCAGCACAATCCCAAGATTATTAATGACCTCCATCATCGGCCGCATTACACTGTTAAGCTTAATCTGAATCAGTGTTCGTTTGCAGTAATCGTCATTTAGCTGATCAAATTCTTTCATCTTCGCTTTCTCACGGCAGAAAATCTGCACCAGGCGCATCCCCGCGATATTTTCAGCGACAAAACCATTAATCATACCAATCAGCTGCTTGAGCACAACAAAATTCTTACGCAGTTTAGTTCTGATCAGAATGGTGACCAGCGCGATTAAAGGCGTTGTCACAAACGCGACCAGGGCCAGCTGCCAGTCAATAATAAGCATCATGACGGCAATGCCGATTAATAAGAGCACATCGCGAATCAGATTAACCATGACTTCAGCAAACAGCTCATTGAGTGTTTCAACATCATTGGTGGCTCTGGTGATCAGCCGTCCGGATGAATAACGATCAAGAATTTTCATCGGCATATGCAGAATGTGGCGAAAAACCTCCCGCCGGATCTGCATAAGCGTGTTTTGTCCCAGTTTTGCCATTAAAAGCGCCTGTCCGACCTGAAGCAAAGAAGATGTCGCGACACAGCCAAGATAAGCCAGGCCGAGCCAGATAATAGGTGTCAACGTCTCAGTCATCGCGCCCAGTCTCAGATGGTCATCAATAATGATCTGCAGGATATAAGGCTGCAGCAGTTCGGCCGCGTTCACGAATATAACCAAAACAATACTGGCTAATAAAAGTGACAGATGAGGTTTGATATAAGGTAAAAGACGCCAGATACTGGAATGTTTTCTTTTAGCATGAGGCTTTACTGTCTTGTCTTGATTCATCAATAATCAGCCCCCTGTTCATGTTCGTCTGAAGGGGAAGGGTCCAGTTCAGCAGCCGCTTCATCTTCACTTTGCTTATGCGCTATCTCAGCATAAAGACCATTGGATCTGGAAAGTGTTTTATGATTACCGCGTTCAGTGACTTCCCCATTTTCAAGCACTAGAATTTCGTCACATGTCTGCAGCGCGCTGATCCGATTCGCGATAATCAGACAAGCAGATTCTCTTAG
>SLMY01000283.1 GCA_007133255.1 Clostridiales bacterium | reverse complement strand
GGATGGTTTCGGGCAGCGCCTTTCGCGGTCTTAGCTGTCCTGATGCTGCCGCTTGACGCTTCTGCGATCCAGACCATGCACAGGCGTCAGTATGGGCCTTATTTCAGCAAAGTCTCCTTCAAACTTGACCCCACCTTTTTCGCGGTCGGCCTGAGGCATCTGATAGGCGTTTTTTTTGGAGGCGCTCAGATAGGGGCGGTGTGGCGCAGTTTTCTGATTCCCCTGGGCGTTGTCAGGAGACCTATCCCGGGAAGTGCTTTTCTGCTGGGAATTTTTTGCCTGATTTTTGCTTTTGCCGGATATCCGATTGATCTGGCCATGTACCCGCCTCTTTTGCATCTTGTGCTTGTTTTTGGCGTCTTTACACCGATGCTTGTTACAGGCTGGCAGACCGCTATCAATAAGGCGGACCGGGTGATCATCGTGATCTGTGTGCTGGGGGGATATTTTCTGCATCCGCTTGTGGGATGGGGACTGGGACTTTTGTCAGGGCGCTGGCTCAAAAGGATGATACCGGAAACTTAGGTTTAGTGAACTGTGCGATCTCAGAGAAATTATTGGTTTGGAACACAAAATATTTATACTAGTAGTCAAATATTTAATATTTATCTTGACGAGTTGTGATAAACTTGCTAATGGGGGAAAGATGAGGGTTGGCCATGCCATGCTCCATCTGCTTCATCGCTGCTGAGTGATGATATTCACTCGTTCTTTCCCGTTAACAGTGACGTGAGCAGATACATGGAAACAGGTTCTGACTGTCTTAGGCAGCAGCCATCTATTACGAAGGGAGAATGTCGTGTTAACTGCATTTCTTATTCCAGTCGCGATTGCGGTTCTGATCACATTAGGTTTTGCCGCATATCACTATATCTATACAAAACGTCTCTCTGCAGGTACAAAGGAAATGTCGGAAATCGCCGACGCCATTCAGGAAGGTGCCAACGCCTTCATCGCACATGAATATAAGATCATCATAATCGCGGCAATTGTGATCGCGGTTTTGTTATCTGTTGTTATTGAGTGGTATGTCGGGATCACCTTTTTTCTTGGTACGATTATGAGTGCTTCGGCCGGATTTGTCGGTATGCGCATCGCGACTATTTCCAATGTCCGTGTATCAAATGAGGCAAGGCTTACCAAGAATCTTGGCAAAACACTGAAGGTAGCTTTACGAGGCGGCAGTGTGATGGGCTTTTGTGCTGCTGGTTTCGCGCTGCTGGGTATGCTGCTTGTTTACTTGATCTTTGGCGCAGGTTTAAGGCAGGTCCACCCTGATAACGTTATTGTTGTTGAAAACTGGCTGGGTATTTCCTACATACCCTTTACGATGTCGGTTACAGGCTATGCGCTTGGCTGTTCGATTGTCGCTTTGTTTGATCGTGTGGGTGGCGGTGTTTACACGAAAGCTGCCGACATGGGAGCTGATCTAGTTGGAAAAACAGAAGCTCACATTCCGGAAGATGATCCGCGCAACCCTGCGACGATCGCTGATAATGTGGGTGACAATGTGGGTGATGTGGCTGGCCTGGGTGCCGACCTTCTTGAAAGCTATGTTGGATCAATTATTTCCTGCATAGTCCTCGCGGCCTATATTTTCTATACTAGTATGAATGGAAGTAATCCCGTATCACCTGAACTGATGAGCCGGCTGATGATTTATCCGATTTTGTTTTCAGCTATAGGTCTTGTCGCGTCGGTTATGGGTATCTTATATGTTCTGCTCAAGAAGCCTTCAGATAAACCGCATCGTGAGCTTAATTTCTCACTTTGGTCCAGCGCTTTCCTGATTGTGATTGGCAGCGGAATCTTTACCTGGTTTTTCTTCAGAGATCTGGACGCTTCAATGATGGGCTTTCGCTTTGGTGCTTTGTCACCCTGGCTGGCAGCCGTTATTGGTATAGTGGTTGGTATGCTGATCGGTTTCTTCGCCGAGTATTACACAAGCTATGATTTTAAACCGACACGAAAAATCGCTGCCGCGTCCCGCGGCGGTACCGCGCTGACGATTACAAATGGCCTGGCTGTTGGCATGAAATCATGCTTCCTGCCAGTGGTCACTATAGCTTCCGCCGTTATCTTGTCAAATGCTGTTTCGGGTATCTATGGTGTCGCGATGGCCTCGATTGGTATGCTCTCATTCCTTGCCGCGACTGTTTCAGTTGATACATACGGGCCTATAGCGGATAATGCCGGCGGTATTTCTGAAATGAGCAAGCTGGATCCAAGTGTGCGCCAGATTACAGATAAACTTGATTCAATTGGCAACACTACCGCCGCGATTGGCAAGGGCTTCGCGATTGGTTCCGCGGCGCTCGCTTCATTATCATTGATGGTTTCATATATGTATGCTCAGGTGGGTATCGATGATACTGTAGCGGAAGTCAGCTTGAACATTATTAATACTTATACGCTGGCTGGCGCTTTTATTGGTGGTGCTATTCCGTTCTTATTCTCGTCTTTGCTGATTGACGCTGTCGCGATCAGCGCTGGTGAAATGGTAGATGAAGTTCGGCGCCAGTTCCGTGAAACCCCAAAAATCCTCACAGGCGAGGTAAAACCTGATTATACAAGGTGTATTACGATTTCAGCGTCTGGAGCGCTGCGTAAAATGAAATTGCCTGTTGTCATCGCTGTCGGTTTCCCTGTTATTGCCGGATTTATCTTTGGGGCCCAGTTTGTTGGCGGCATGCTGATTGGTGTTACAATATCGGCTGTTATGCTGGCGTTGTTTTCCGCTAACAGCGGCGGCGCCTGGGATAACGCGAAAAAATATGTTGAGTCGGGTGAAATGGAAGGCGAAGAAAAAGGCAGTGAAACACATGACGCGACTGTTATCGGCGATACAGTCGGAGACCCGCTTAAAGACACAGTTGGACCTTCACTCGATATCCTGATCAAAATTATGGCAACTGTATCACTGATCGCTGTCTCAATTTACAGTCGATTCAACTTAATGAGTTTTTTCAATTAATATATAGCATATAAACAGATAAGATTTTAACGCGGCTGATCCACTTGTTCTGGATCAGCCGCTTTGTTTTGGAGCAGAACCGCGCGAAGGAGCAGGAGGTCTGTCAGAAAGAAGATCATCTAAAGAACAGTTGAAAATCAAAGCGATTTTCTGAAGTGTTTTCAGGCGAGGCGACATGACACCACTTTCCCATTTACTGACAGCTGTCTGGTCAACATGGACCAGCGCGGCTAATTGCGCTTGAGACATTTGAAAACGCGTCCGGTAAATTCTGATAGCCTTCATATTCGCAACCTCATGAATCTAACGCATAGAGTAATGAACATATGTCATTATACTATGAATATAAAGCATATTATGTAAAAGATTTGAATTAAGCATTGAAATAGACTGGCTGGCAAATCAGGATACCATCAGACAGCAAATATTCTGTTTGAATCGGG
>SLMY01000235.1 GCA_007133255.1 Clostridiales bacterium | reverse complement strand
CAGTATCAGCTGACACGAAAATCATCACTGACGCAGGATATGATTTTTTATGCCGGGCATCCGGAAATCAGGTTTGTCACAAGAATAAACTGGCAGGATCATCATAGATTCCTCAAAACAGCTTTCGATACCTCAATACAAAGTGAATTTTCAAGACACGAGGTACAGTTCGGCTCTATAAAAAGACCCACAACGCGCAATACGGCAGAGGAAAAAGCGAAATTTGAAGTCTCTAACCATAAGTACACTGATTTGTCCGAGACGAGATATGGTATCGCGTTGCTTAATGACTGTAAATATGGCATATCTGTTAAAGGCGGACAGATGCGCCTGTCTCTTCATAAAGGCGGTCTTCGGCCTGATGACACAGGGGATACAGGCGTTCATGACTGTACCTACTCACTATATCCCCATGATACCGGCTTTAAAGCTGAAACGGTGATCCAGCCAGCGTATGCCTTGAATGTCCAGCCTGTTCAGATAAGCGGCAAAGGCGATATACCATCGCTGATCCAGGCAGACGTGCCTAATTTGATCATCGAAACGATCAAGCCTTGTGAAGCCGCTGACAGCGCCTATATCGTCCGTTTGTATGAAGCCGAAGGGACCTATACACCTGTCCGGCTGACTTTCGGCCATTCATTCTCATCACTTTCCGAGACAAATCTGCTTGAAGAAGACCTGCGAAATTTACCGGCGGAAGGGCAGGTCGCCGCGCTTGTTTTTAAACCTTTTGAGATTAAGACCATAAAAGTGAGGCTAAGGTCGTTCTGATAAAGGTTAAGTTGTCGTTTAACCATGTGGCTGGTTTTATTCATCAGCTTGCAGATTGAAGTCAGGATTATATCAGTTAAGTGAGTCATGAGGCAAAACGAAAAACTACAGAATTTAAAAAGACAATCCTTAGCTACAGGCATGGCGAACTCATTGAGAAAAATCGACCGACCTGTACTTGAATCCTTACATAAATAAAAAGAGCGATTGCCTGCCATACAGTTCAATCAGCTCTTTTTCAATGTAGTCATAAAACATCAGTTATAGTATATGACTTAAGAAGGCCTGTGTTCGTTCGTTTTGGGGATTGCTAAAGACATCTTCAGGCTTGCCTTCTTCAATAATCTGGCCTTCGTCCATATAGATCACACGATCAGCGACTTCCTGCGCGAAACCCATTTCATGTGTAACAACCATCATGGTCATACCTTCTTTGGCCAGGTCTTTCATAACCAGAAGAACTTCTCCGACCAGTTCTGGGTCAAGAGCGGATGTAGGCTCATCAAAGAGCATAATCTTCGGATTCATGGCGAGGGCCCTGGCAATAGCAACACGCTGCTTTTGACCACCCGATATAACCGAAGGATATACCTCAGCCTTGTCGCTCATGCCAACTTTCTCAAGCATTTCAGCACCTAGCTCCAAAGCGTCACCACGCTTCATATGCTTAACCTGGATCAATCCTTCAATCACATTGTTCATCACAGTCATATGCGGAAACAAGTTGAAATGCTGGAAAACCATGCCAACATCTTTTCTGACTTGATGCAGGTTTTTTGACTTGTGCGTAACCTGTACGCCATCAATGTTAATGGTTCCTTTCTGGGCTTTTTCAAGAAAATTAATACAGCGCAGCAGTGTGCTCTTTCCTGAACCACTGGCACCGATCACGACAACCACTTCCTGAGGTGCGACTTCAAGGTTGATATTACTCAAAACCTTTAATTTACCGTACCATTTACTTAGATCATTAATCGTTATCATCGGCTTGCCATCTGTTTCTTGATTTATGTCATTCTCTAAAACTGTATTTGCTTGATTCATAATGCTTCTCCTTTCTAAATCGGCTTGATTTAGACTCTGTGGTCGCTGACTTGCAGTCGGCGTTCAATCCGGTTCGCGACAAAAGTAAGGGCTGATGTCATCAGCAGATAGAACACTGCCGCGATGGTCAGCATTTCCATCATCAGATAATTTGAAGATGCCATCTGCCGTGCGTGAAGCAGGAGTTCAGGTACCGCGATCGCGCTTGCAAGTGATGAATCCTTAAGCGCGATGATAAACTGATTGCCTAAAGGCGGAATCGCGCGTTTAAAAGCCTGAGGCAGAATAATACGCTTCATAACCTGCAAACTTGTCATGCCTAACGATATCCCGGCTTCGCGCTGGCCGCGATCAACACTTTGAATCGCGCCGCGGAATATTTCCGCGATATAAGCGCCATTATGAACACCCAGCGCGATGATCGCGGACGGGATGCGGTCTATTGAGACGATGCGGACAAGGCCAAAGTAGACAATAAAGAGCTGAAGCAGCAACGGAGTACCGCGGATAATGAAAATATAAATTCTGGCTGGCGCGTTGATCAGAGGATTTTTTGATATTCGCAGTAAAGCGAAAAAGATACCCAGTGCAACACCAAAAAGAATACCCAGTAAGGTAACCTGAATGGTCATCAGTGCTGCAGGGATGAAACCTTGAACGAAATGCCAGATTCTTTCAAAAGTCCATTCCATAATATTTAACCCTTTCTATAAAGAAGGGGCTGTGAACCACAGCCCCTCCATTCATTGATTCATTTGTTATGTGACTCGTGTTGTTTAGCGGACAGTAATGTCAGCACCATCGTGCCATCTTTCGCTTATTTCACGTAAAGTACCATCTTCATGCATTTCTTCAAGAATCTCATTAACGCGTTCCATTAACGCTTCATCATCCTGATTGAACGCGATAGCCATTTCCTCTAAACGAAGAATCTCACCGCATAACTCAAGTTCATCGGCGCCGGCAAGTTCACCCATAGCACCCAGTGCTACAAGACGATCCGTGATAACACCGTCTACACGGCCTTCAATTAATTCCATCAAAGTCGCGTTGTCATCCTGATACAAAACAGCTTCCGCGCCGAGTTCTTCGGCGTCCTGAACGAAATTGGTTCCCGTCACAACCGCGATCTCAAGACCTTCCATTTGGCTGGGATCTGTTATACCAGAATCGCTGCGAACCACAAGCTGCGCACCTGAAAAGTAATAGGGAGTTGAGAAATTAACAACCTCTAGACGTTCTTCAGTGATAGCCATACTGCCGAGAATACCGTCGTAGCGACCAGCTCGTAAACCTTCTGTCAGGCCATCCCAGTCTGAAGTCTCGTAATTAAGTTCTACACCAAGACGCGAGGCGATCGCGGCTCCTGTATCTACATCGAAACCAACTACATCATTGTTGTCGTCGATAAAATTAAAAGGTGGATAACCTCCGCTGCCAACAACAGTGAATTCACCTGCCTCCTCAACTCTGGTCAAACTATCAACCTCACTATCACCACATGCGGCGAGAATAAGGGAAGCGGTCAGAAGTACAGCTGTCAGTAATGCTAATTTTTTGAAATTCATAGTAACTCCTTCCTTTGGCATAAACAATTAAACACATCAAT
>SLMY01000007.1 GCA_007133255.1 Clostridiales bacterium | reverse complement strand
TATGTTCTGGGCGATTTTGAGGAATACCGGCAGACGAGAAAAAAGTTACTGTCTGATTATGAGAACGAGTTGGAATGGGCCCGTAAATGCTGGGTTAATATCACGAACAGCGGCCGTTTCAGCTCAGACAGAACAATAGCTGAATACGCGAATGAAATCTGGCATGTTGAAGAAAAACCTTTGAAATGATAAATCAGGACAGACCAGATTTGGAGGTTGTTTATGTACAGGTTGTTGAAGGGTCTTCTGATTATAGCGATATCTTTTCAGATTGCCGGTTTTAATGCCTGTCGACAGTCGTCGCTGTCTGAATTGGCTCCTGAAGAGCCTGTCAGTATCAAGTTCTGGCATTACTACTCGGAAGAGAAAGAAGACAGACTGAATCAAATGGTTGAATCTTTCAATACTTCGGTTGGTGATGACAAGCAGATTTCGGTGGAAATCACTGGGATTGGCAGCATTGACGTTTTGTCATCGACCGTTCTGACACTGGTCGGCAGCGGCAGGCAAGACGAGCTGCCGAACCTGTTCTCTACTTATCCAGATATGGCCAGCGAGCTCGCGGCACAGTCAAAACTGGTTGATCTAAATGTTTTCATGTCAGAATCTGACCTGGAGGTTTTTCCTGAATCCTATCTTGAAGATGGACGTTTAGGAGAAGATCAGCAGATTTATGTTCTGCCGCTGGCCAGAGCCAGTGAAGTAGTCGCGCTTAATCTGGATATATGGGAAGCTTTTACGGAAGATTGTTCAAGATTCCAGGATCCGGAAAAAGTGTTTGCCAATTGGGAGTCAATATCAGCTGCTGCCCAAGCTTATCAGCGCTGGTCGGGCGGCAAGGCTCTTTTCGGGTTTGATTCGCTGGCTAATTTTATTATTATCGGTAATCGGCAGCTGGGTATTGATTTGTTTGAGTCTCATCAGGGCAGCGGACGGATTAACCTTGACAGAGAGACGATGTACCAGCTGTGGTCAATTTACTATAAGAATACTGTAGTAGGTGGTTTTAGCGCTTACAGCCAGTTCCGTTCAGATGATCTGGCTGCTGGTGATCTGGCTGCCGCCGCTATCTCAACTTCTGCCGGTCATTACCTGCCAGAGACATATATCAGTCTTGATGGTGATGAACGTATGACATCGCTGAGAATTCTGCCTTATCCCGTCTTTGAGCAGGGAGAGGCGGTATCAGTACAGCAGGGCGCAGGCCTGGCTGTCATGAAATCTGATACGGACAAAGAGATCGCGTCCGCCGTTTTACTCCAATGGCTGACAAGGCCCGAACAGAATATTTCTTTCGCTATAGAGTCGGGTTACCTGCCGGTCACGAAGCCGGCTTTGGAAAGCCACCTGCTGCAAAGTAAACTGGAGATGAAGACGGTTTCAAATTCTGATGAGCGATATAATATGATGTGTCTGACTGCCTTTCTTGAGCAGCTGCATACACACCGGTGTTACGCGCCAGAACCTTTTCCAGGCAGCTTCTCAATCAGAGGCATGATTAGTTCCTCTTTACGTCATTTCTCAGACCAGGCGCGCGAACAATATGTCTCAGATTTGGAAGCAGGATATCGTCCCGATGATCTGTTTGACATTTATATCAATGACGCGGTATTTGAGAAATGGTACTCGCAGCTTGTGGTTGATCTTGAAAGACAGCTGAATTGAATTTGATAGTCATGTTTTTCTGGTATTTGAGTTTCTTTTTTGTTAAGCTGCCGGCTGGTTTAACCTTTTTGTCAAACAACGTGAAACTATGCTGTTGTGAAAAATCGGCGCTGACCAGACTTGTCAGACAGACGCTGATTGTCTGCTTAGCAGCCAGGCAATCAGAAATCCGGCAGCCGCGGCTGGCAGCGCGGTCAGACTATTGGCCAGCGTAAAAGCAGAACGGTTCAGATCCAGCAAAATTGCCATAGGTGAAGCGGCGATCAGACCCAGAATGGCTGAGTATGTTAGTTGAGGCGCTCTTCGAAACAGCGTTTCGATGAGTTTAGCGACGCCTATAATGCCAACGACAATCCCTGTTCCCAGCAAGGTGAAAAAAAGAAGTCCGTTTGTGATCGCCTCAGAATTGAATGTGAAAACAGCTTCAATAAACTGGCTGATTTGAAGAATAATGGTGTTGTACCAGCCTAACAGCATCATGATCAATGATCCGCTGACACCCGGAATAATCATAGCCGCGGCCGCGATGGTGCCGACCGCGAATAGCTGCAGGCCAGACTGGATACTGAAAGTGAAGCTTGAGTTCTGCAGCTCAGGCTCACTGACAAGTGCCATAGCCAGGATCAGCGCGAATGACACAATAAACAGACCAGCATAACAAGGTCTGATCAGCCTGATTTTTGATTTTACCAGTAAAGCTGGAATACCGCCAAGGATCAGACCAATAAACAGACCGGCAGTCTGCAGTGGAAAACGATCAAGCGTAAAGCGGATGATAAAGGATAAAGCCGCGATACCCAGCACAGCGCCCAGTATGTAGGGTGTAAGGATTCTCAGGCTCTGGTAAAAGGCCCGGCGAAGCGAAGTGATTGCTTTAATCAGCTGATCGTAAACGCCCATGGAAACCGCCATCGTCCCGCCGCTGACACCAGGAATGATATTCGCGACGCCAATCAGGGCCCCTTTAATCAGGATGATGATGAGACTCATGACAATTTTCCCTTTATACTGTGTCATTTGATTCCTCCTGTAACAGGTCAATGATCGTTAATTCAGGTAGTGAGAATAAACGCAGGGGAATACTGACACAACCAAGACCGCGGCTGATAAACAACTGCTGGCCGCGAAAATAATTAAGGCCTCTGGTTATGCCTAAGCGCGGCAATTTTTCTTCCCGCAGCATGATAAACTCAAAACGAAAAGGCATCCATATCTGTCCGCCATGAAAGTGGCCAGCCAGCATGAGGCTGGCGGCTTTCTCCGGTACCGTGAAAACAGAGTCAGGATTATGAGCCAGAATCACTCTGTGTCCGCTATCTGGCACATACCCATGACAGCTGTCACCTGGCCCGGCCTGCACACTCGAGATGGCACTTGTACAGGAACTTGACGAATATGCGTTATTATCAGCTGTCTTCCTGCTGCTGCCAGGTAATTTATTTTCAGCCGCGGCCGTGTCTGAAGCACAAAGACAGGTGCGGATCGCTGTTTCAAAGCTGGGCAGACCCGTTCTCAAGTCATCCAGTCCAACAATCTGAACAGGTCCGGCTGGTGATGAGAAGGAACAATGAGCGTTAGTGAGCATGATGATACCTAGCGTTTTCATTCCGGCAATTGTCTCATCAGTATCATGATTTCCGGGTACAGCGGCAAAGGGAACAGCTGACAATGTCTTGTGCTGACGAATAGCGCTCAGAAACGCTAGACCTTTGGCGATATATTTGTCATTGCCAGTCAGATCACCTGTGAAAACAATCAGATCGGGACGGG
>SLMY01000186.1 GCA_007133255.1 Clostridiales bacterium | reverse complement strand
TGTGTTAATCTGGACAATAGATCCGGACAGCAAAGTTGGAATGGCCAGAAACAACAGGCTTTTGAATCCCGGGTCGTGAATATCAAAAGAAAAAATGTAATGGCGAAACTCATGCCTGGCCTGGTAGAACTGCAGAACAAAATAAATGGCAGCAGCCAGCAGCACACCAGAAGCGACTCTTACCGCGCCATGAGGCGATGCCTGGCCTAGCAGAAGCATGGCCAGAACCACACAAACATTATAGATTGAAGGACCAAAAGCAGTCGCTGTAAAGCGCTTGTAAGCGTTTAATATGCCAATGCAAAGCGCGGCCAGCATCATAAAAAAAGTTTGAGGAAACAAGGCGCGTGATACCCTGATAGCCAGATCGATAATCTCCTGTTCTTTGCCGCGATTATAAAAACTGATCAGAAAGGGGGCGGTTAGAATGCCAAGTACAACCGCGACCAGCATGGTCAGTGCGGCGACATTGATCAGAATACTGATACTGCGCCATCCTTGTTTCTCATATTTTCTGGCAACCGCGGCTGCCAGCGTAGGCGTAATCGCGGCTTGTATCGCGCCGCCTACCAGCAGTTGATAAAACAAGTCGGGTACCTGAAAACCAATAATAAACGCGTCGGATATAATGCCATATCCCAGAACCGGTACAATAAGGATCTCTCGCAGCTGGCCGGTGATTTTGCTCAGCAGCAGGCCTGCCATCATCAACGCGGTCGCTACCGAAATGCTTTGCGGTGTCACATGCTTGTTTATTTTTCTATTCTATGTTTCCTGTCGGACAGACTGACCGCGGGTTTCATCTTTATCAGGGTTTGCTGGTTCTTTGTCGAAGGTGTTCTTGCGCTGTTTTACCAGATCACTTTCGGCATTTATGTTCTCAGGCCGCTGATCACCGGACTGATCCGGTTTAAGATAAGCGCGCCTGAATCTCTGATCGGCATCATCATGCCGTTTATCCATCTTCTCCGGCTTTTCGTGGCTCATGTGCTTTCTTCTTTCAATTTATGACAGAATCTGCCGGCGGATGAGATCAAAAGCGTTCAGAACTGAAACACGTCTGACCCGCTCCCGGTTCCCGCCCATCTGCAGTTTGCGGCTGGATGTGCCTTTCTGAGAGGCAACTGCCAGCCAGACAGTGCCGACAGGTTTTTCAGCTGTGCCGCCCTCAGGACCGGCGATCCCGGTTATTGAGACAGCGAAATCTGTTTTAAAGACATCACGACATCCTGTCGCCATTTCAATAGCGCAGGCTTCGCTGACAGCGCCTTCATGATCCAGAGTCATCTGACTGACACCAAGCATCTGGTTTTTCACCCGATTGTCGTAGGCGACCAGGCCGCCAGTCAAGACACGGGAAGCACCCGGATATTCAGCCAGTGTCGCGGCAGCCAGTCCAGCTGTGCACGATTCAGCAAAACTGATGGTCTGCCCTTGTTCTGTCAGCAGATCTTTCACGACTTCTGGCATCTTACGTTCACCAACCTCATAAACATAAGTACCAAGACGCGCCTTGACCTGTTCCAGCATCTCCTGGGTCAGATCTGGATCAGAATCATCATTTAAGAATTGTGTGATCCTGAAAACAACCTCCCCTTCTGATGCATAAGGCGCCAGCGTTGGATTTTGCTGCTGTTCAATTAAATCAAGCAGCTGTGTTTCCGCGGCAGACTCACCAATACCGATCATACGGACAAATAAGTGGCGCAGGCGGGTTGCTGTCAGGTTGGCAAGCCATGGTTTTACGGACTCATTGAACATGGGTCTCATTTCCGAAGGCGGACCTGGCAGTAAAACAAGATGAGTTGTTTTACCATTCGCTTCATAACTCAATCTCGCCCCCGGCGCTGTACCGTTATTATTCTCCAGTACAGTGGCGTCACGAGGCATCATCGCCTGTTTCCAGTTATTATCAGTGACCTGATGGCGTCCCAGCTTTTTGAAATAGCCAGCTATTTTATCGCGGCTGGGTTCATGCAGCATCAGGGACTGACCACAAAACTCAGCTGCCACAGATAAAGTGATATCATCCTGTGTAGGACCCAGGCCACCGGTTAAAACGATTAAGTCTGAACGATGGCTGGCCAGCTCCAGGCAATCCAGCAGCCGGGCGCGATTGTCACCCACAACAGTCTGGTAATAGGATGAGATCCCAAGATCAGACAGGGACCGGGCCAGCCAGGCAGCGTTTGTATTGATAATCTGGCCCAGCAGTAATTCTGTGCCAACACAGATAATTTCAGCGTTTTTAATTTGTTTAGTCATTGGCTGCACCTATTCTTCACTCACATTATTTTGTTTCAGATAAGCCTGAAAAGTGTTTTCAAGCAGCATGGCGATTGTCATCGGGCCTACACCGCCCGGTACCGGTGTAATAGCTGACGCGATACTTGCGACTGAGGTGAAATCCACATCACCTACTACTTTTCCCGCGTCATCACGGTTGATACCAACATCGATGACAACAGCGCCCGGCTTAACATATTCCGGTGAGACAAACCGGGCCTTGCCAATGGCGGAGATCAGGATATCCGCGTTGCGGCATAATCCGGGCAGATCGCGTGTTCTGGAATGAGCGATTGTAACGGTCGCGTGTTCTTTAAGCATCAGCTGAACCACGGGTTTGCCAACAATGTTACTGCGGCCGATAATCACGCAGCGCTGTCCTTTCAGCGGAATGTCATACGCTTTAAGCATCGCCAGGATACCGGCCGGCGTGCAGGGCACCAGGCAGTCGCGTCCCATTGATAAAAGACCTATATTGACAGCGTGAAAGCCATCAACATCTTTTTCAGGCAAAATCGCCTGCGTGACCGCGAACTCATCCAGATGATCCGGCAGCGGCAGCTGGCAGAGAATTCCGTTTACTTTCGCGTCCTGATTGAGTGTATCAATCAGTTCCATCAGCTCAGCCTGGCTTACTTCTTCCGGCAACTCATAACCATAAGATTTTATGCCGCAGGCCTGACAGGCTTTCTGCTTATTCCTGACATAGATAGATGACGCAGGATCACTGCCAACTTGTATAACAGCCAGTCCCGGTGCGCTGCCGGTTTGGCTTTTTGTTTTCTCTATCCGTTTTCCCAATGTTTCACGCAATTCCTGCGCCAGCTCTTTCCCCTTGATGAGTATTGGCATGGTTTGTGTCCCTCCTGAGCTTTAATATGATCTGTCTAATTAAAATCATTTATCAATCATAACACGGATCTGAAGATTGAAAAACCGATCTGTGTAAAGTGATTAATTCAAGTTATTATTGATGTCGTTTCCCCGGCCTGCCACCTGTTTTTGCATGTGGCTTCCCTTTCGCGCCTGTGCCTGTCCCGGTTTGACGCGTTTTTCGGCCGGGCCGCGAAGGCGTGCTGCCATCGTTGGCCTTGTTAAATCTGCCACCTGCTTTGGCATGTGGCTTCCCTTTCGCGCCTGAGCCGGTTTGACGCGT
>SLMY01000085.1 GCA_007133255.1 Clostridiales bacterium | reverse complement strand
CGTCAATAGAAACAGTGTTGAAGGCAAAGAAGGGAATAACAGGCTGGCAAATATCATCAAGACTTTTATTGCAATGGAAGGAAATATGATCACGCTTACGGTTACAAGTGCTGAAGAGTTAAAGAAAGCCATGGAAGAACCTGAAAAGTATAGAAATCTTAGAGTGCGTATGGGGGGATGGTCAGGATACTTTGTACTGCTTAGCAGGGAACATCAAGCCATTCACCTCAAGAGAGTAGAACATGGTCTTGCATGAGTCGTTTAATGCATGATGGTGTATGCAGCAAGGTAAGCTGATACTTGTAATCATAGGCAAGAATTCTGCTTCAGGAGTTGATTAAGGTGAAAAAAACAAATGCCATGCGTCTGCTTGACCAGGCGGGGATCAGCTATCATACCAGATCTTACGCTTATGACCCGGATGATTTGTCTGGTCAGAAGGCTGCCCGGGCACTTGAGCTGCCGGAAGAAAATGTATACAAAACACTTGTTGTTAACGGTCTCCAGTCAGGTTTTCTGGTCTGCTGCCTGGCAGCCGACCGTGAACTCGATCTTAAGCGAGTCGCCGCGCTCAGTCATAACAAGCGTGTAGAGATGATCCCTGTCAGCCAGATACAACCTCTGACTGGCTATATGCGCGGGGGCTGTTCACCGCTCGCGATGAAGAAGAAATTTCCTACTTATGTTGATTCCGCGGTTATGAGCTGTGATCTGATCGCCGTCAGTGCCGGCCAGCGCGGTTTACAGATTATCATCAGTCCACAGGATCTGATTAAAGCAACTGACGCCAGGGTAGCGGAAATCTCACAGAAGCAGAATATTTAAAGGTGGATGGACACTCTAGTACCCAGGTAGTCCTTTCAGGTCTCTGGGGAAACGTCTGTTTTCCAGACCTGAGCATACTATATCAACTGGCGACTCCGATCTCAAAACACTGCTCATCTCCATTCTCTTCCAAGGTGTGGACTGAGCAATAAACAGCTCCGGCAGTTTGGTGCCGAAAGGCACACATTAAGTATGCATTAGGTGGGGGCGGGTTCACTGTGGCGTGCTCAGGTATACAAAACAATCGTGACGCGAAGCTAAAAATAATCGCGATACGAAGCTAAGGGAATTAGGTGGCAATATGAGCAGAACAGTAAACATAACGACTGACCTAAGTAAAAGCAAATGTCCGCTTGACCGGATCTGGCGCTATATTGGATATGATGAGTGTAATTACACATATATTCCGCAAGGCATTGACCTGCTTGAGAAATTTGGCAGACTGCAGGACTCGCCTTATTATTTCAGAACCCATTTTTTATTCTGTACTGGCAATTTACATCACACATATAAATGGGGCTCCACGAATATTTACTCAGAAGATGAACGAGGCAGAGTTGTTTGTGACTTCACAACATTTGACCGTATCATCGACGCATATATGCAAAATAACGCGAAGCCTTTTATTGAACTTGGCTTTATGCCTATGGAGCTGGTGGACCCCAAGCACATAAGAGCAAAAAACAAGCCTTGGGAAAATTACCATGAATACAGGTATATTGGATCCGCCTGCCCGCCAAAGGATTATCACAAATGGTATGAACTGGTTTTTCAGACGGTTCAGCACTGCTGCGAAAAATATGGCACCGATGAAGTGGCATCCTGGTACTGGGAGCTCTGGAATGAGCCTGATATATTCTATTGGCATGGTACCATTCATGAATACTGCAAGCTTTACGATTTCACTGAAAAGGCAGTTCATGATGCTTGTGCTGATGCCAGACTGGCAGGACCAGCCACAACAGGACCGGTAGAAGGGCAGTACAGCGCCCGATTTCTGGAATTATTTCTTGACCACTGCAAGAATGGCGTAAACTATTGCACAGGTGAGACAGGAACACGTCTTGATTATATTACATTTCATGTCAAGGGCGGAGGATTCCCGTTCAATCCCAAAGCCGATAAAGCTGTTCCTTCGGTTAAATCATTCATTCGACAATGCAAACTGGGTATGGAAATAATTCAGAAAAGCGGATATGGTGATCTGGAGGTTGTTTTGTCTGAAGCCGATCCTGACGGCTGGGCGGCAGGCGGCATATATGATAATCCAAATATGAAGTTTCGAAACTCAGAATACTACGCGACCTATGTAGCCGCGAGTTATACCAAGCTGATGCAGCTGAGCAGAGAAATGAACATGACGGTCAGGCCGCTGGCATGGGCTTTCATGTTTGCCGGCGAGCGCTGTTTTGAAGGAACCAGAGCTTTTACAACTCAGGGAATTGATAAACCAGTTTTCAACTTATTCAAAATTTTCGAGCAGATGGGTGACCAGGCATTATCGCTTTGTTCTGACGGCACGAGGAATTTTTTAGAAGACAGTAATGACTTTTCAGAAGGCTATGACGCTGATCTAAATGGTATAAGCTCAATCGGTAAAGATGGTACGGTTGCCATTCTACTTTACAGCCATCATGATGATTGGGATATTCAGGATGAATCGCATGTAAAGTTGAACATAAAAGGACTTGAACCTGAATGCACCGTAAGGGTAAAAGCGTCAATGATTGACAGCGAGCTTTCCAATACACATACAGCATGGCAAAAAATTGGCAGCCCGCAGTATCCGTCTGCCCGGGAACAGTCAATAATAAAGAAAAAAGAAGATCTTGAACAAATGCTCGATCAGAAAATGGTTGCTTTGATCAACGGCAGTTTATCAATAGATCTAACGATGAAAACGCACGCTGTTTGTCTGGTGACAATTACTCGTTAGCAAGAATTTTACAGAAGTCTAATCCTGGCAAGAATACTGACCGCGAAGGCGAACTACTAAACAATCTGATTGATCTTTTTATTGTGGGGGATTATAATTAAGGGTGCTTCCCGGCAGTATCAAGTTAGTATCAGTTTGGCAACTCCTTGAGCATGACTCATTGGCTCAAGGGCGCGTCTATGGCGCTTTAACGGGTTATTCAGCCTTCTTGTTGATCGTACAGATGGGGGTGTGTTGTGAGTTCAAAGTTAACTAGAAACTGGTCCTGAAATGAAACAAATTTAAGGCTTAATCTCATCGGCTTGGATTTTAAAAAAAGAGCGGGAAAACTTTAATTAGCGCTTTTATGCCTAATAAAGCCAGAGGAGTGATATGAGTGAGAAAGCTAATCCTATTTGGTTTTGTTTTCATCTTGGCTTTATGTGTTCTTGGTTGTGAGGTTACAGATAATATCATTAATGATGATTCCGATAATCTCGATGGTGCTGAAACATTTGATATGAATGAATCGCGTGAAGTGGAAGAATCTTCTGAGTATGATACAGTTTTATGTTATATCATGGAATACGATGCGGAAAACGCAGTTTTATCTTACGATCAGCTTGAGTGGATAGATTCAACTGATACAAAACGGATTGAAGAACTTGATCTCGATGCTGAATATGATTTTCCAAATGGGTT
>SLMY01000005.1 GCA_007133255.1 Clostridiales bacterium | reverse complement strand
CCATCAGCACAACATCAACATCAAGACGATCAGTTATTTGCAAAGCCTGATCGCCATTCTCTGCCTCGCCTGCTATGATAATATTGTCAAGGCTTTCAATGAAAAACCTGACGCCCTGACGAAAAAACGGATGATCGTCAACTATTAATACTTTGACCAGTGTACTCATACTAACTTCTCCATCATGCAGTTGATCCTTGTCATCTAGTATTATACCTTACAAAATGACAAGGATCATATAACTACTCAATGGTGCGGCAGGTACTGCTTGCTTAGCTTTCCAGCTGGAGTTTAAGAACGCCGCCTATCAGCAGCAGCAGGCCAATCGCACTCATCCATAGAAGCGGTGTAACCAGCGTTGTTAAGTTGATACCACTGGTTAGAATTTCTTGAAGAGCTCTGGCTGCCCAGCTTTGCGGAGATACTGTCCCAATAAGCTTGATGATTCCGGATGGCTCTTCTATAGGAAAAAATACGCCCCCCAGCATTGTGCCAACCATAACTACTGCCATAGCGACCATCTGTACCTGTCCAGTGCTCTTTACGAACCCGGCAATAAAGAGTCCCAGTCCAGTCATCGCGAAAATATAGACTGTCAGCACAACGACCACTTCCAGATACCCCTGATTCCAGGGCGCTCCGAATAGATATTTACTCGAAAGAAGCAAGACAAGGCTCTGGAGCCAGGCCAGGACGAATATTTTAATAAAGTAACCTGTCATCAGTTCCCAGTATGAAGTGGGGCTGGCCAGGATTCTTTGCCAGGTGCCGGTTTGTTTTTCATCTATAATATAACCGCCTGCTGACGTGATAATATTTAAACCAACAAACATCACAAGCACACCTAAAATGGCCATCTCATAACTGCCATCACCGGTTGGCAGAAAACTCATCACCCATGTCATTAATAAGGGAACTGCTAACGCGAATACTAGGTATAAAGGATCGGCCAGCATCTGCCGGATACCTACTGATACAACCGCTATTGTCTTTTTCATAATATGTTCCTCTCTTTCATTCGTTCAAACTATAAATCTATTGTCTTTCTATCTATTTCCGATTCATGCTGCCTTGCTCATATTGGGTGGCCTGAACTACTGCCCTCAAGAGCTGTTTCTAGTGCCAGTTCAGTCACGCAGCGCTTTCCCTGTCAGCTTTAGAAAAAGACTTTCCAGATTCGGCTTATGGATTTTTATCTCACCAATTGTGACACCTTGTCTGCTTATCGCTTCCAGCGCGAGCGGCAGGATCTGTTCCGCGTTTGGTGTTACTATTTTTAGTTTCTGATCAATCAAGAAGGTCTCTTCCACTCCAGGGAGCATTTGAATGGCCGATTGAGCTTTTTCAGGATAGCTGTTTAAATCAATGTTTAATTCCTGAAACTGGCCGCCTTTTTTTTGCAGCTCCGCAAGGCTGCCTTCAGCGATGATTGTTCCGTTATCCATAATCGCTACCTGATTGCACAGTGCTTCAACTTCTTCAACATAATGACTGGTATAAATGACCGTGATGCCTTTCTGCTTCAAATTTTTGACTGTCTCTAAAATGTGATTTCGCGATTGCGGGTCAATACCAACGGTCGGTTCATCCATGATCAGCAGTTTTGGACTGTGGATCAGTCCGGCCGCGATATTCAGGCGTCGTTTCATACCACCTGAAAATTTACCTATTCTTCCGCTGGCTCTATCTGTCAACCCGACCAGATCCAGAACCTCATCAACGGCTCTATTTAATTCTTTGCCTCGTAAACCGTTTATCCTGCCCCAGAATCTTAAGTTCGCTTTGGCAGATAGCTGTGTATAAAGAGCTGGTTCCTGTGGAACAATGCCGATGAGTTTTTTAGCAGCCATACTTTCAGCCGCTATGTCATAACCACCAACCGTGACACTGCCGCTGTTTGCTTTCAGCAGTCCGCAGATCATAGAAAGTGTTGTCGATTTTCCGGCTCCGTTAGGCCCCAGCAGACCAAACACATCGCCTTCTTCAACTTCAAAACTGATGCCATCAACGGCCTGCCGTGAACCAAATGATTTTTTCAGATCCTTTACTTCTAAGAGCGCTTTCATTTAATGTTCCTCCTCATATTATCAAGTGATCCGTGTAGTTTACTCATGATCTGGTTCAAGCTTAACACCACAAAGCCAGCTGCAAAACAGACGAAAGACCCAATTCCTTATACGCCAAAAGGCTGATCTTTCAATCAGCCTTTTGGATGAGAAGGGTGTATAACCTTATATAACGAGCCAGATGACAATCACCTGCCATATCAGGTTTACTTCGTTGTAGTTAATTTTTCTTCTTTACTTTCAACACTCAAAGACGCTGACAGTTAACACAATAATAGACACTCCCGCCCATATAGGCTTCCTTCACAATAGTCGTATCACAAATCGGGCACGGTTTTCCAGCTGTCAGCTTGCTAAGTTTAGTTTTATAGCCTCCCGGACATCCATATAAGTCTTTTTCAGTATCTCTTCCTCCCTGAGAAGTCATCTCACTCAGTGTGTGTTTTATCGAATTAAACAGGTTTTCTTTATCTTCTGCAGTAAACGTTTTTACTTTCTTCTTTGGATGAAGACCAGCGTTAAACAAAATATCCTGTAAAACACCATTACCAAGCCCAGGTATTCTCTGCTCAGTAGCAAGGAAAGCTTTTGAGCTTAGTTTCTCAACTGTCTCAACAGATACAAGGCTGTGAAAATAATTATGATCAAAACGATCTGAAAGGGGAGAAGATTTAGCTTTTGCCTGCTGGTAGTACTGGTTTTCGAAATCTCCTTGAACAAAGCACCAGAGGCCGCCGTACATTTGAACCGACGCGCAGATCACAGTTGAATCTGCAAACTCAATCATAAGCTGATGTTTAGATGGTCTTTTATCTTGGTCCTCACAATATCTGAGGCTGACACCATCACCAAAAACGATTCGTGTATCCTCTGCTTTAATTTCAACCATACCACCAAAGCCTTCCGCGCTGTCAATTATCTTGCCTTGCAGTATGTCCTGATATTTTTCTGGGTCTCCTTGATACCAGGCGAATTTATGCGGCGAATGAGCTGCGATGACCTGCTTAATCTTCTTGCCGCTGACAGTATCATTAATCTGCCGGGCCAGAACAGCAGCTTCTGGTAGTTCGATCATGTTTACAGCACCCCCTTACCTTCATGCGATATAACTATTCTCTTCATCCATACGCGATAGTAACATATTAGCTTGATTGGATACCAGCAGTCGGTATCATTTTTGACGGTCGTTGGCTCTAAACTCATCTAGCCGATAACCAATGATCAAGCATCTGATTAAACTCGGCCGGTTTGTCCAGATTGGCAAAATGGCCTGCTCCGGATAGCGTTTCAACATCGGCAGTCTGATGCTGCTCCAGAACTGAAAGGGTTGATTTGAGATTCTTATTGATGCTTTTATCATGCTCACAGTGGATCAAGAACAAGGGGATACTGGTT
>SLMY01000024.1 GCA_007133255.1 Clostridiales bacterium | reverse complement strand
AGGAAAGACTTTAATGATAACTGGGTTGTTTCACCAGCAGAAGAGATGTTTTTTTCAGATGAAGTAGAGCCGGTTCAGGTGACCTTGCCGCATGACGCGCAGGTTGCCCAAAAACGAGACGCGGCGTGTCGAACAAAGAGCAAGACCGGGTATTATAATCCGGGTGCCTACACTTACAAGAAGCGTTTTTATGCTGAAGATGAGTTGAGACAGCAGAAACTCATTCTAAAATTTGAAGGTGTATACATGAACGCGATGGTCTATGTGAACGGTGACTTTGCCGGGCAAAGGCCCTATGGCTATTCGCAGTTTACGATTGATCTGACGCCTTATTTGTTTTATGAGGCTGAAAATGAAATCAAAGTCGTCGCCAAAACAAGTGAAGATTCTCGCTGGTATACAGGCATTGGTATTTACCGCCCGGTTCATCTTTATCAAAGCCAACTGCTTCATATTGCTGTTGATGGTGTTAAAATATCAACTCCTGAGATTGATGAGGACCAGGCAACTGTTGTTGTCCGAACCGCTGTGATAAATGAGTCTGCTGAAAGCAAAAGGTTTTATGTCAAAACAACCCTGAAAGATCAGCATGGAGAAGTTGTCGCGACAGATCTGTCACCAGTTGCTCTTATGCCCGGTCATGAAAAAACGTCACAGCAAAGACTCGTCATTTCTAATCATCAGCTATGGTCACCTGAACAGCCCACTCTATACACATGTGAGACTAAGCTGTTCGAAGCTGCTGACATCTATTCGAATCCCGAACGTTTGATGATTGAAACTGATGCAAACAACGCAGGCCAGCGGACTGATGCTCAGCAGAAGGGTTATCATGATCACGCAATAGATCAGGCCAGCCATCATTTTGGCATTCGCTCAATTACACTGGATGTCCGAAAAGGACTAAGAATTAATGGTCAGGTTGTTAAGCTTCGTGGTGCCTGTATACATCATGACAGCGGCGTTTTGGGAGCCGCGACTTTTTCTAAAGCTGAGGATCGGCGTGTCCGCCTGATGAAACAGGCTGGTTTTAACGCGCTTCGAAGCGCACATCACCCAATGTCCAAAGCTTTGCTTGATGCTTGTGATCGGTATGGTATGCTTGTGATGGACGAGTCTTTTGATATGTGGTGTATAAATAAATCGGCTTTTGATTATGCTCTTTCCTTTCCTGAATGGTGGGAGAAAGACATAAAAGCAATGATTGACAAGGATTATAATCATCCTTCGGTTATTCTTTATTCAATAGGCAATGAAGTTCCCGATACAGGTCTGCGGTTTGGCGGGAGCTGGTCCAGAAAACAGACTGAGAAAATAAGGGAGTTAGATCCGACTCGTTATACAATTAACTCAATTAACTCGATGGTTTCAACTATGGATCAACTGAAAAAAACACGAAAAGAAACACAGAAGAGCGCTAAGGAAAAAGCTGAGCAATCTGGCGGGCAGTCCGATCAAGATAATCAGCAAGGTGACATAAATGAATTGATGGCCAATCTCGCGGAGAATATGAGCAAGATGATGGGGCTTGATTATGTTGTTAAAGCGGTTGAAGAAGCGTACGCCGCGGTTGATATAGCCGGGTACAATTATATGGATTCCAGGTATCTGGAAGATCACAGGTTATACCCGAATCGCGTTATCTGCGGCAGCGAAACATTCCCGGATCATATTGATGTAAACTGGCAGTTTGTGAAGCGAAATCCGTTTATTATAGGCGATTTTACCTGGACCGGCTGGGATTATCTGGGCGAGGCCGCGATTGGCAAAACTGAATTTGAGCAAGGCGATGAGCCCAGCAGTGTTTATGGCCAGTATCCCTGGTATATCGCGTATTGTGGTGATTTTGACATCATCGGTAATCGCCGGCCGGCTTCGTACTATAGAGAGATTGTCTGGGGACTGCGGTCAGACCCTTATATCGCGGTTCAGAGGCCAGAAAACTATGGTAAGAAACCAATCAAGACTCCCTGGAGCTGGACTGATTCAATTGCCAGCTGGACCTGGCCGGATTATGAACGAAAACCGGTGGTTGTTGAAGTATATGCTGATGCTGATGAGGTTGAACTGTTAATTAATAACAAGCGTATCGGCCGCAAACCAGTGGGTGAGGCAAATCGCTTTAGAGCAACGTTTGATACTATATATGAAAAGGGTGAACTGAAGGCCGTTGCCTTTCGCGATGGCAAGAGGATTGGTTTGACTCATCTTCAAACCGCTTCTGATGTCTCCCGGCTTCTGGTTAAAGCTGATCGGCAGATACTTAAAGCAGATGGTCAGGATCTATGTTATCTGACAGTCGCGCTGACAGATGATCAGGGCGTTGTCAACCGGGCATCAGACCGAAAAGTTACCATTGATATTGACGGTCCGGGTGTTCTTCAAGGCTTTGGCAGCGCGGATCCGAAAAGTACTGAATATTTCTTTGATCAGGAGCGAACCACATTTGATGGCTATGTGCTGGCAGTTGTTCGGTCAAATCAGGAAAAGGGTACGATCCGTGTCCGTTTCCAGGCAGATCAATGCGAGCCTGCTATAATAGAACTGGCTGCTGAACCGTGTTGAAGCAGGAATAAGCTTGAGGCTCTAAATGAGTCATTGGAGCATCAACATGGAGCATCAGGTAAAAAATCCAAAAAGAAGAGAAGCTGATCAAACGAGTCAACAATCTGGCTCAGCATGAACCTGAAGCATCAACGTTTTATCAGCTGCGGCCAGCCCGGAGATGACAGCAGACTTGACAGTCATTACGGACTATTCAAAATTAAACACGAGGTGTAGAGATGAAAAAGAAACTATCTGGTTTTCATCAAAAACCAGACTATGAGAATCAGTATATTACGCAGATTAACCGAGAACCGGCGCATGCGGCCTGGCATGCCTGGCCACAAGAGTTGATGGCGTTTGAAGGCGCTATCAGTAAAGCAAAAGAGATTGAGAAGCTAAACGCGCTTGCAGCAGCCGAAATGGCATCAGATAAGAAAGCTGCTCTTTCGAAGCCTTTTATTAATCTGCCAGATAAAAACCTATCTTCTGACGATCTGGGCAAAGACACGTCAACCATCGACAATTCGAAAGCAGAGGACGCATCGCCTGCTCACATCGGTTCACCCAACCGGATCTGCCTGGACGGCCAGTGGGACTTCGCTTTCTACAAAAGCCTGGAACAGTTGCCGGACGAACCTGAAAAAGCGAAGCACGACTGGCAGCCTGTCACTGTTCCCGGAAACTGGGAGCTTCAAGGCTATGGCGCACCTGTCTATACCAATGTGCTGTATCCCTTCAAAAAAGATCAGGATGTCAACTATCTGACACCACTGCATGAATCGTCGGATGATCAGGAAGATATCATGCATCAGTATAATCCACCGTTTATACCGGATGAAAACGCTTGTGGTGTGTACCGCCGTTCATTTGAGTATCAAAAACCAGATAAAGAAGAACACGTTTTCATGCACTTTGATGGTGTAGAGTCTGCTTTCTATCT
>SLMY01000188.1 GCA_007133255.1 Clostridiales bacterium | reverse complement strand
GTCATCAGAAACACATAATCAAGATACCGCTGGACTTTATCCATTTCAGTGCCGTCAACAAAATGCTGGTCAGCGCCTGCCGCTATGGTCAGAAGCCGATACCGGCCGTCAACCTGGTCAAGGGCTTTGCGAATCTCTTCGCAAAGCAAAGTAAATGTTATTTTGTCCTCTGGAGAGGAAGCGATGTTATTAGATGGACAGCAGGGATACTCCCAGTCCAGGTCAATGCCATCGAGGTTGTACTGGCTGACCGTTTCCGCGCATGAAGCCGCCATTTTACGGCGTCCGGCTTCGGTGGCGCAGACAACCGAAAAATCATCCGGCCCGGCACCCACCATTGACAGCAGAATTTTCAGGCCGGGATTCCATGTTCTAAGCTGATCCGCCTTGCTGATCAGTTCAAGGCCGTCAACCAGAACGCTGCCCTGGTCAAATTTGCCAAAGGCTATATTGATATGCGTCAGTTTTCTGGCGTCTTCCTGGCTGATGGTTAAGGTTGGCTGGTCATACGCGTACTCGGCGATAATATGTTTATTTTGATGACTCATATTGTGCCTCCTCGTCTATTGCCTCTTTTTGCTGGATTTATCTGCCTTCTCAGCAGTTAAGGTTGACATCAACCGGCTCTCGTTTTTTAGCTGATTCCATAATCGCCAGGATGGCCAGACTGGTATTCGCCGCGTCCTGCAGTGTCAGCTTGAACGGTTCATCTGTGATCAGACAGTCAATGAAGGAGCGTATGCTTTCAAAAGCGAACCCTTTTGGCTGGCCAAAGATATGGTTCTGAACCAGTATATCAGGCACTTCCAGCTTCTCTTGTGTCACTTTCTGAATCAGATTATGACTGCTGGCGTCAATATTGATCTGACCTTTTGTGCCCAGCAGTGTACACTTAATATCATTGACGCAGGGGTTTGTGTCTGGCGTTATCCAGCCATTTTCCATTTGGGCGATACCGCCTTTGCGAAACTCAAGGGTTGTCTGATAAATATCTTCTACATTGATACCCTCTTTTCGCAGCAGGCCTTTACGGCTGACAGCATACACACGCTTCACCTCATCATCAAACAGCCAGCGCAGCGTGTCAAGGCTGTGGCTGCCCAGAAACCAGAGGATGGAAGATTGGTCCGCCCAGGGCAGCAGATCGGTCGCGACCCATTTAATGTCATTCAGTCTGAAATAACCGCTGTAAAGATCGCCCATCTCGCCGGCCTGGATTGATTGCCAGGCCGCCTGGAAAGGCGGGTTCCAGCGATTATGAAGATCGACCATCACCCTGACTTTATATTTTTCAAAAGCGTCCATCATGCGATAAACATCTTCAGCTGTTGTGGCCAGTGGTTTTTCAATCAGCAGGTGTTTGCCAGCGGCTGCCGCCGTGATCGCCAGGTCAGCATGGGCGAAGTCGGGTGTTACGATCGCGACCGCGTCACAGTCTGATTTTTTCAGCAGATCATCAATATTGCTATAAACCGCTTCAATACCGGTTCTGGCCGCGACCGCTTTGGCTTTATCCAGGTTCTGGTCACAGATCGCCGCGGCTTTCGCGAATGGATGTGCCTGATAAATGCGGGCATGGTTTTCACCCCATGTACCTGCGCCAACAATACCTATTTTTACTTGATTCATCGTCATCATCAGCAGAAACCGGTATAAAGTCAATCCAGCTTTCTGCCAGCTCCTTTTCAAGATTAAAGGTTATGTGAACCTTCCTCTATAGTGTAACGCAAACAAAAAAAGATAACATATGATTTAGTCTTTCCCGATCACTTCACAGGCTAAAGCAGATTTTTGACTGGCTTACCCGATAAAGCCGCTACTACATTTTCAGCGCAGGCGCATCCAACCTTATTGATTGTTTCAGCTGAATACATACCAATATGTGGCGTCAGAATCACCTGGTCAAGCTTTGCGAACGAAGATCCGGGCTGCTCATTTTCAAGCACATCCAGGCCGGCACCTGCCAGATGACCCGTCCGCAAAGCCTGGAGCAAGGCCTTTTCATCAACAATACCGCCCCTGGCTGTATTAATCAGAAAGCTTCCCGGCTTCATCGCGTTGAGTTCCTGTTCACCCATCAGATGATAGGACTCATCTGTGAGGGGAACATGCAATGAGACAAAGTCACTGGTGCTGATAACGGTCTGAAGATCAGTCAGATTAACAAAGTTAAACGCGTCAGGAACCTGATTCAGATAGGGATCATAAGCCTGGACAGACATCGAAAACCCGCTGGCTCTTTGGGCCACTCTTCTGGCGATTGAGCCAAACCCAATCAGCCCTAGTGTTTTGTAACAGACATCCGTACCAATATGTTTAGACCATCCGCCCATTTTAACATCCTGGGCAGCGCTATTTATTTTCCGGGCCATGCACAGCATGAGACCAAAGGTCAGGTCAGCGACGGCGTCAGCGTTCACACCTGGTACATGAGCGGCCTGGACCTTATATTTACGCAGCATCTTCATGTTTAAATTATCAATACCCGCGCCATGCTTGCAGATAAACTTCAGCTTCTTTGCTCGTCTGACAGCTTCTTCTTCCAGCGGATGAGCACCAATAATCAGCGCGTCACAAGGTTCAAGCAGCTTCGCGAAAGTCTCAGGCTGATAAGGCTCTTTCATCTTAACGGACTCTATACCTGCCTTTTCCAGTATCTCAAAAGCCTGGCGATTAAGATCGCCAAAAGATCGGGATGTGATCAGTACTTTATACATATCGCTTCTCCTGCTTTTATACTTTTTACAGCCAGTCCATACTGCCAAATCTAAACCGGCCAAAACTCTGAAACTGAAACGAATATAATCTGATTTATCTGACCTGGCAAATTGGTTGAGGAACAGCTAAACCAGACTCACACTGGTAAAATCATCCGACACCTGCCGCTGCTTTTTCTTCAGACGATTCCAAATGTACCATTCTATTCTATCAGAAAACTAATTGCAGCAGGAGCATATAAGATGCCGTGCCGGCAGCGATGCTCAGCAGCGCGTTCTTTTTCCAGAGCTGCAGCACAATGATTAAACTGATTGCCAGCATTTCTGGCAGCGCGTGTGGTGAGCGCATAAAAGAGATATCTTTAAGACTATAGATAACCAGCAGACCGATGACCGCAGGCGGCAGCACCCGGCCTAAATAGAGCACAAACCGGGGCGTTTTCCGATGTCCCGGGAAAAGCAGAAACGGCAGAAACCGGGTAAGCATAGTGCCGGCTGCCATGATCAAAATCAGATACATAACCTGAATATCACTCATGTTCATGGCAAGGGCTCCTTCTCAAGCGGTTTTTTTAGCAAAGCCAGAACCAGAAGCAGCATACCCATAGCCGGTAGAATGAACTGATCTGCTCCAAATATGAGCAGACTCAAACTCGTCACAGCCAGCCCTGCCAAGGCAGGTATCCGGTTTTTTCTCTGATCCCACTGATTGACAAAAATCACAGTAAAAAGCGCGGTTAAAACAAAATCAAGGCCGTATGTATTAAAATGAATCCACTG
>SLMY01000152.1 GCA_007133255.1 Clostridiales bacterium | reverse complement strand
GTTTTGATTATGATGTTTTGACCCTGTTTATCCTTCGGTACAGAAACGTGTCACCGGTCTTAGCATCAAGGCGCAATATCTATTTTTTTCTGTCCGCCCATCCAGGGCCGCAGGACCTCTGGAATGAGTATGCTGCCGTCTTCCTGTTGATACTGTTCAACAATGGCCGGGAATATACGACTCGTCGCCAGACCAGAGGCATTCAGTGTATGGGCGAAAGCGGGTTTACCTGTTTTTTTCGCTCTGTAACGGATACTGCCGCGACGTGCCTGGTAATCACCCGCGCTAGAAGCTGAACTAACCTCTTTATAGTCATTCATGCTGGGAATCCAGACTTCAATATCATACGTTTTTCGCATTGAGGCACTGCAGTCACCCGCTGCCAGTTTACTGACCCGATAGTGCAGGCCAAGTTTCTCAACCAGATCCGCTGCTTTGCTCACCAGTTCTTCAAGCGCCGCATCAGACTGCTCTGGCACTGTATATTGAAACAACTCTATTTTATTAAACTGATGACCGCGGATCATGCCTCTTTCCTCCGAGCGGTAACTGCCGGCTTCTTTACGATAACAAGGGGTATAGGCAAAATATTTCAGTGGTAATGTGTCTTCATCCATTATTTCATCACGATGCAAATTGACCAGCGCGGTTTCTGCTGTTGGCAGAATAAAATGCGTAAAAGACTCCTGATCTTCCCTTTTCAATTGAAAAACATCTTCTTCAAATTTAGGGAACTGTCCGGCTGTGTAACCACAGTCATAGCTGAGTATATGAGGCGGCAGCAACATCTGATAACCATCCTGAAGATGTTCAGCGATGAAAAAATTCAGCAGGGCCCATTCAAGCCTGGCACCGTCACCCGTATAAACCCAGAAACCGCTGCCGCCAAGTTTAGCTCCCCGTGTATAATCTATCAGCTTTGCTGCTTCAACAAGATCAACATGATGCTTTGGACTGAATGTGAAGGCTGGCTTTTCACCACTTATTTTTATAACCTGATTATTTTCTTTACCACCAGCAGGCACATCATCAGCAGGCAAATTCGGAAGTGACGCGAGGAACCGGTTTTGTTCCTGGTCAAGACGGGCAAGCTGTTCATCACCTTCTCTGACAGCGTCACTGATTTTTTTCATTTCAGCCAGAACAGGCGTAATATCTTTGCCATCTTTCTTCATGCCAGGGATCAGCGCTGATGTTTTATTCTTTTCAGCCTTCAGATCTTCTGTTTGCCTGATCAGCTGCCTGCGCTGCCTGTCTTGTTCCAGAAAATCGGTGAAATCAACTGTGACCCCTTTTCGTGACAGTTTTTCAGCTACAAACTCAGGTTGATTTCGAATCAGATTAATATCCAGCATATGTGCCTCCTTCAATATCCATCAAACCGTCCGCGGACAATCAAAAACCATTTCATTCCTGACATCATATCATAGGGTGACGATTTCTGAAAAGGTATCCTTCTGAGTGGCTCTGCCGGCTCTTATTTAATCTTTCATACATCTGTTTTCAGAAATTGATCAAAACTATATTTTGCTTTAGATTTATGCCCTGCCTGTCATTGTTCAATCTGTCTTAATGCCTGCAAGTCTTTAATCGTAAATGCCTGCTTGTAAAAATCAATAATGCCTTCTTCCTTCATTCTTCCCAGTTCGCGTGACATGGATGGACGGGAAACATTCAGATAGTCAGCCATAGCTTCCCGGTTCAGAGAAACCATAAAAGTAAGATTCCCGTTCTGCACATACGCGTCATACAAAAAAGCTGCCAGCTTTCGCCGCATCCGTTTCATCTGCAGGTAGTGAATGCGTTTATTCATGTTAAGCGCTCGCTGAGACACGATCGTCAGCATATTACGGATCAGTGTCTGGTGCGCGAAACAGCTTTCGGCACAAGGGCTGCTGATGCGTTCAACCGGAACCAGCCAGATCCGGCAACCAGTCATCGCGACCACGGTGTTGAGCCATCGGCCAACACCTGAGAAGGCCGATACTTCGCCAAACAGGTCTGACTGGCTGAACGTGCCTAGAATAAGTCTTTCACCTGAAACATCTTCTTTTTGAACCAGCACTTCACCATCCATCACGATGCCCAGGCTTGACTGTTCAGCACCAGCCTGAAAAATAAGCTCATTTTCCTCGTGGACAATTTCCTTTATCTGAAAACATTTCAGTAAAGTCTTCAGGTCAGCCATATTAACTTTTGTAAAAAGCTGGCAATGACTGGCTATGTCAATATCTGTCTGGCTAAATTCAGGCTGAACCGGACCGTTGTGCTTTAGCATCTTTAACCCCACTGTCTTTATGTAGCTGTGGCTACGCAATACTAGATGGTTTTATAGTACACTAGGCAGGCATTAGAGTTCAAGTAAACATGAATCATTCATTATATAAAACCCATTCAAGCAGGAGGTTTGCATGAAAAGAAAAATCATAGAAATCAATGAAGAGAAATGTAATGGTTGTGGTCTTTGCGTCACAGCTTGTCATGAAGGTGCGCTGACTATGGTTGACGGCAAGGCAAAACTGATATCTGAGAGTTATTGTGACGGTCTGGGTGACTGTCTGCCGCAATGCCCAACCGACGCGATTATAATAACCGAACGGGAAGCTGATCCGTTTATCGCTCCGGCGCCCGGCTCGCCAGCTGATTTGAAGCTGAAGACCCAGACAGATCATGACCCAGTGGAACCCGGCAAACCTGGTTTCACCTGCCCTGGCACACAGGCACGCTTGTTTAATCAAGCTGAGGTGCCGGCAGTCAAAGAGCCCGTTACACAGCCTGTTTCGTCCGCAGACCCTGCCGATCAAAACCAGGTTCAATCTAAGCTTCGTCAATGGCCAGTCCAGATTAAGCTCGCGCCCGTCTCCGCGCCGTTTTTTAACCAGGCTCATCTGCTCATAGCGGCTGACTGCGCGGCTTATGCCAGAGCAACGTTTCATCAGGACTTCATGAACAATAAGATCACACTCATCGGCTGTCCTAAACTTGATCAAGTTGACTATTCAGAAAAACTCAGTCAAATTATTGCCAGGAATGACCTGAAGAGTATCACAATCGTCCGAATGGAAGTTCCTTGCTGCGGCGGGCTTGAGCAGGCTGTGAAACAGGCTTTGCTTCAGGCAGGCGAATTGATTCCATGGCAGGTGATAACCATTGGAACAGATGGCAGCATCCTTGACAATTGAGCCGTTGAAGTTAATGATAAAGTAAAATAGGTTAGAAAGTTGCCTGTACAGACAGGTATTATAATTTCAGGAGGATTTTTTATGTCTACTATGTTCTGTTATCAATGCGAACAAACAGTTGGTGGTAAAGCTTGTACCAGTATGGGTGCCTGCGGCAAAATGCCATCAACCTCAGCGCTCCAGGACCAGCTGACTGTTGCCCTGATTGAACTGGCGATGATCATGGAGGATCAGCCCATGACAGATCGTGTCGCACAGCTGATGATGGAAGGCCTTTTCACGACTGTCACAAATGTGAATTTCGACGACGCGTCT
>SLMY01000205.1 GCA_007133255.1 Clostridiales bacterium | reverse complement strand
GACGAAGCGGTTTGTCAGATGGCTGCCTGCTTTTGGCCTGATGCCCGGTTGTTTGGCTGCCGCTTTGGCCGCCAGCTGTATGGTTTTCCTGGCCGTTGGGTTTACCTTTCCGGGACACATTATCAGACTGCCTGTCAGGTGTCGGACTGGTTGGATTCTTATTCGTTTTATCTTGTTTGTCTAGAGCAGATTGTGACCGAAGTCTGCCTTCTCTTTGTTCCAGATAGGCTTGAAAATTGCCCTCGAACTGCATGATGTCGCCGTTTGACTCAAATGCCAGAATGCGCTCAGCGGTTTTATCGAGAAAGTAGCGGTCGTGTGACACACTAATCACAGCTCCGGGAAATTCTTCCAGATAATTTTCGAGAACGGACAGCGTCATGATATCCAAATCATTCGTTGGTTCGTCCAGCAGCAGTATATTAGGGGCCTGCATCAGGATTTTCAGCAGGAAGAGTCGTCTTTTTTCTCCGCCTGATAACTTTGCGACCTGTTTCCACTGTACATCAGGCGGAAACAAAAAGCGTTCCAGCATCTGGCTGGCTGAAAGCGTTCCCGCCTGAGTTACAACCGTTTCGGCTGTTTCCTTAATGTAGTTAATTACGCTTTGGTCTGGCAGACTTGCCGGCACTTCCTGGGTAAAAAAACCGATTTTGACTGTGGAGCCAATATCACGTCTGCCGCTATCCGGGTTGATGGTGCCGGCGATCAGGTTGAGCAGGGTTGTTTTGCCGCAGCCGTTTGGACCCACAATACCCAGACGTTCCCGATGGTCAATGATATATGAGAAATCGCGAATCAAATCGGGCGCTCCGGAAAAACTTTTGCCAACTGATTCCAGCATGAGGGTCTTTTTCCCTAGTCTTGTCGCGGCTGCCTCCATGGAAACAGCTTTTTCCTGCCCGGCTGTCTCCTGATTTTTGAGCGACTCAAAACGATTGATTCTGGCCTGCTGTTTAGTGGAACGTGCCTTCGCGCCTTGTCTCATCCAGGCCAGTTCCTGACGATACAAATTCTGCCGTTTTTTCTCACTGGCCTGTTCCTGTTCCAAACGCTCCTGCTTCATTGTCAGCCACTGGCTATAGTTGGCGTCACAGCAATAAAGCTTGCGGTTATCAAGCTCAAAAATTGTCTGGGTGACACGTTCCAGAAAATAGCGGTCGTGCGTGACCATTAGCAGGGCACCCTTATAGCTGGCCAGCCATGATTCAAGCCAGGTAATGGTCTGCGCGTCAATGTGATTGGTTGGTTCATCAAGAATCAACAGGTCTGCCGGGTTAACCAGTGCTGCTGCCAGAGCAACGCGTTTTTTCTGTCCGCCTGATAAGCTTGACATGTGCTGATCAAATTGAGTGATCCCAAGCCGGGTTAAAACAGATTTAATTTCGCTGTCGAGCTGCCAGGCGTTTAACCGGTCCATTTCATGTGATAAGCGGATCAGTTTATCATTAAGCAGCGACTGCTGTGTGTCCTCATGTGTTGAGTCCGTCGATTGAGTTTGCTGTATAGCGTTATGCGGTTCGCCAGCTGAACGCGTTTGTTCAAGTGAAAGGCTGGACGTCTGCAGCGGGCCAATTTCATCTGGCTGATGATGTGGCCGCGGCAAGGCTGCCTTATTTAACCGGCTTAGCTGGTAGGCGGTTTGCTCATATTCACGAATCAGCTTAAGAACAGCTGAATGGCCGTGTAAAACCGCCTCGAAGACGGTTGCCTGTTTCGGGAATTCCGGCTGCTGCGGTAAATACTCTATTGTCAGCTGCCTTGCGCGCATAAACTGACCTTGATCAGGTTTCTCAAGGCCTGCTATCATTTTCAGAAGTGTTGTTTTACCTGTGCCGTTAACGCCAATCACCGCGACTTTGTCGTTTTCACCAATATGGAAACTCACTTCTTCCAGTAAAACCTGGTCCGCGAATGCTTTGCTGATCTGCTGCGCTGTAATTATATTCAATCCTATCCCTCATTATCTTTGTATTTATGATGCTGTCCTATATGCTGTCCAATTTACAAGTCTCAAGTCATGATAGCCATCAGACTATAATGAGCATCTCCTGATCCGGATAGCTATAAAACTGATGTTAATCTAAATGTTGGACTAAGCCAGCGTTCTATCAAACTGCTAATATTTTCTTAACAGCGACTGAATTTTGCTGATCCGTATTTGGCAGGATGAAGATGTTAAAGGAGTGTTTTCTCGGATTCGCGTTTTTTTGCCTCATCAAGAATAACGGCGGTCGCGGTCGCGCCAATCCGGTCGGTACCTGCCTGTCTGAATGCCAGCAGACTGTCCAGACTTCGAATGCCGCCAGCGGCTTTGATCTTTACCTGGCTGCCGCATGTCTGTCGCATCAGCTTGATATCATCCAGCTTTGCACCACCGGTACCAAATCCTGTTGAGGTTTTCACATAATCAGCTCCTGCTGATTCACTGATTTCACAGGCCTTGATGATTTGCTCGTGACTTAGATAGCAGTTCTCGAAAATCACTTTTACAATAGCCTGGCGCTGGTGAGCCAGATCTGTAACCGCTTTGATATCAGCTGCCACGGCTGCCGTATCGCCAGATAAAAGACGGCTGTAATTCATGACCATATCCAGCTCAGCCGCGCCGTCGTCTAATGCCTGCTGAGCCTCGAAGACTTTGGTCGCTGTATGGTGTGTGCCGTGAGGAAAACCAATCACAGTGCCTACCAGAACCTGGCTGCCTTTAAGCAGGCGGCTGGCCAGAGCGACATCACAGGGTCTGACACAGACACTGGCAGTGTCATAGGCTTTAGCGAGCTCACAGCCACTGATAATCATTGCTTCAGTCATCTCTGGACGCAGCAGAGAATGGTCAATCATGCGGGCGATTATTTTTGTTGTTAACATTGTTTGTGTAGGCAGACTTGCGGATAACGACGTTTTCAAGATAGCAGATTCCGGTCAGATAAACTGCTTGTGAGTCACATACGTGTTGCTCCTGAGCCTGCCATCTCCTTTCAAATCTCATATCTGCTTTGCAGCAGTAAATTATAGTTTTAGTCGTGCTTTGAATGGACCGGTGAGGACTGTCACGTTATGTTCACCACAAGCCCATCTTTGCTCATATTTTAACATAACGCGGCTCTCGCTGCCGAAATGAAAAGATATGGCTAGATCCTTCAGCGCGTATTATCCGTGTTCTTTCAAAGATTAGGCTTAGCAGCGCATCAAAGCAGCTGCGTACCATGCAGAGCGGTTTTGATGGTGACGGTGCCGTCTTTAAGATCGAGTTTCATGGTCCGCCCATAATTCAAGCCGGTATCTTCAGCCTCCAGACAAATCCCCAGTCTACTGAGCTGAATTTTCACGGCTGCTATATTGCGTTCACCTATCCGAAGCGCGTCTGTCTGGCCAAAGAGCATAGCGCCGCCGGCGATTTTCGCTTTGATAAAGTATTTTCTGGCACCCAGTCTTTCCATTTGCCTGACTAATAATGGCAAAGCTGTATTAGCGAATTTTTTCTGATTCGTGTCTGCTTTCAGCAGGGAAGAG
>SLMY01000070.1 GCA_007133255.1 Clostridiales bacterium | reverse complement strand
CCGTATGTTTTTTAAAGTTGGCAAGCGCTCTTTGCCGGGCATTTTGTGATTTGTTGCCATGAATAGCCTGGGCGGCGACATTCCCGCGGGTCAAATCGCGTACAACCCGGTCAGCACCATGCTTGGTTCGGGTAAAAACCAGAACTGAGTCAAGTAACGGATCTTTCAGCAGATGTAAAAGCAGATGGCGTTTATTTTTTTTGTCAACAGGATAGACGGATTGTTCAATCGCTTCGACAGTCGGTGACTCCGGTGTGATCGATACTCTGACCGCGTTGATCAGGATTGATTTCGACATGGCGGTGATTTCCGGCGGCATGGTGGCTGAAAAAAGCAGGGTCTGCCTTTTCGCAGGTGTCATGGCGATGATTTTTTTAACATCATGAATAAATCCCATGTCCAGCATGCGATCTGCTTCATCTAACGTCAGAATCTCAATATTTTGCAGTGTGATCAATTTTTGATTTATCAGATCGACCAGTCTGCCCGGCGTCGCTACGAGTATGTCGACACCTCGGCGCAAAGCGCGCTCTTGATTTCCCTGGGGAACACCACCAAAAACGACACAAAAATTAAGTCCGGTGTGTTTGCCGTAAGTGCAAAAGCTTTCGTATATCTGCAAGGCAAGCTCACGGGTTGGTGTCAGAACCAGGGCTCGTATTTTACGTGACGGGCCCTTGGCGGCAGTTTGCTGTCCGGAGTTACTGAGCAGATGCAGGATAGGTACAGCAAAGGCTGCTGTTTTACCAGTTCCGGTCTGGGCACAACCCAGAAGATCTTTTCCGGCAAGAATCGGCGGAATAGCCTGCTCCTGAATCGGGGTTGGAATTGAATATTTTGCCTGATCCAATGATTTAAGAATGGGTGAAATGATATTCAGATTTTTAAATGACATATTTCTCCTTGGTAAGACGCAAAAACAGTGAAGTTCCTGGTCGGTTTATCTTATTCTTTTACTGGTATATTTTTGCGGCCTGCCAGGAGGCCATAAATGGGTAGCTCACGCAATTTTATCACAAATCAGCTGTAATTCATACACCAGTCTTTCCATATCAGGCCAGATCAGGATTGGTCAGGATGCTTATATACGTAAAAAGATGAAAAACACAATAAAATCATAGTCAAAGCAACTATAAATAAGGTAAAATTGATTTGTATCAGAAATCTGCGTAAAAATATTCCGCAGTTTTTGTAGAAAATACGGGCCGCATGACCATGACTAGACCCCAGGCATTTATGTGGACCAAATAGAAGAAGGTGTTCTATGCAATTTATTAAGCTTTACCTGATTGCCATTGTTGTCTTTACCCTGATTGATCTTATCTGGCTTCTGGTCATTTCCAGAAAGCTCTATAAAAATAAAATCGGTCACTTGATGGCGAAGAAAGCCAATCTGGCGGCAGCCGCTGTGTTCTATCTTTTATTTATTGCCGCTATGGTGTTTTTTGTAATCGCCCCTGCCGCAGAAAAACAGTCTTTGCTCTATGCTCTGGGCGCCGGCGCTTTTTTCGGGCTGGTCACCTATGCTACTTACGATCTGACCAACCTGGCAACGCTCAGGGACTGGCCACTATCCATAACTATCATTGATCTAAGCTGGGGTACATTCATCACAAGTGCCACCAGCATCGCAACTACCTGGATAAGCGGGAGGTTATCATGACAAATTCAATGTCTGTTTCATCAAACACCATCACCAGTGATCGAATCTACCTGGCTATCTTACATGGTGCTGCCAGTGTCCGCGATAATTATCAAGAACTGAATCGTATTAACGTGTTTCCCGTAGTTGATTACGATACGGGCAACAACCTGGCGCATACCATGAATTATATTCTCAGCCATACTAGTGCTCATAAAAATGTCCGGGAGACGCTGCGCGATATCGCCCGCTCCGCCCTGATCAGTGCCAGGGGTAATTCAGGCGCCATATTTTCCCAGTACTTCAACGGGCTTTACCTGGCCAGCAGTGACAATGATACCCTAACGCTGGGAGAACTGGCCGCCTGTTTTCATGCAGCCTATGACAAGGCCTTCAAATCTCTGGAAAACGCTGTTGAAGGAACCATTATCACCGTGATGCGTGCCTGGTCTGCCGAGTTTAATGACGCGCTCAAACAATCCCTGCCCCCACAGGAATTGTTTGAAACAACGCTGAGCCGGATCAAGACAGCCCTGGATGATACCAGTCAGACCCTAAGTGAGTTAAAAGCACTAGGCCTGGTTGATGCTGGCGCGCTGGGCTACTACTATTTTATGGAGGGATTTGTCCAGGCTTTACTGGGACAGCGCACAGCCGTGCCAGAGCGTGCTGCCGTTTCCATTCCGTCCAGCACACATACAGACGTACATTTAACTGGTGAGCAGTCCTCTATCACCTATCGTTACTGCACAGAAGTACTGCTGGAGACTCAATCACTAGATGAAGCTGCTGTGCGATCTACCCTTTCTAAACTGGGCGATTGTCTGCTGGTGGCCTCAGCAGATAACCTGGTCAGAATCCATCTGCACACCGATTCGCCTTGGGAAATGGTCCGTTTGGCTGCCACGTACGGCAATATTCTGGAACAGAAAGCGGATGATATGGTCTTGCAGAATCATCTGGCCGGGCCGAAAGAGAAAAAAATTGCCTGTGTCACTGACTCCATTGCCGATCTGCCTCGCGATTATGTATATGAGCACCGTATTTTTCAGTTGCCGATCAATGTCATGATCGGATCAGTTAGCTATCTGGATAAATTGACCATTGACCGGGCCTTTCTCTATGAGCACCTCGATCAGGCCTCTTCCGCTCAGCTTAACCAGGAACAAATCATCTCTTTTTTACAACCAATACTCGATCATTATGAGGAAGTCCTTATTCTCACGGTCTCGTCGAAAATGAGCGGCACTTACAGTCGCTATAAAGAAGTGATCGGCCAGTTAGGAAAAGACGCGTCGCGTATCGAGCTGATTGATACCCGTGTCAATTCAGGTGCCCAGGGGCTGCTGGTACGCGCTGCGGTCGATATGATCTCAGCTGGCTTGAAGCTTCAGGATATTGTCACGTCACTTGAGCAGCTCAAGACCAAAGCCAAAATTTTCGTCAGTGTTCTGGACATTGAACCGATGGCACATTCCGGGCGTGTATCAGAAAAAATAGGCCAGCTGCTCATTCGGCTGCGTTTCAAACCGCTTGTCTCCATTGACGCGGCTGGCAGCGGCACAATCCGAGGCGTCGCGTTTTCTGTCAAGAGAAACAGAAAACTCCTGCTGCGCACATTAAAGCGTCAACCCATTGGTGATTATGTCATTGTGCATGCTGACGCGGAAGATCGTGCTGAGGAACTACGCAAGGAAATGTTGCGTATGACCAGGCGCGAGCCGCTTTATATCACAGATATATCGGCTGTGGTCGCCTTGTTCGCAGGCAAGGGCTGCGTCGCAGTTGCCTATTTAGAAAAAGATAAGCAGAGGTAATCTGATGCATTACTTGTTAACGGCCGCCATTTTGCTAGTTTTCTTTGTCATAACCTTTGTTGTTG
>SLMY01000193.1 GCA_007133255.1 Clostridiales bacterium | reverse complement strand
GTTCTGCCTTCTCAAAATCATTGCCGCCCACCGCTGTCGCTGCCTTGAAGATTGCCCAGGTGATTTTCTCACTGTGAAAAGCCGTCAGTCTGCCGTCCCTTTTTCTGATCTGCGTTATCATGATCGCATTTCCCCCGTTACATGTGTCTGCACCATCAACATATTGTGTTTATCTTCTATTCTGCTACAACATATTGTACGAGACGGCAGGTGAAAATGCAATCATAAATTATGAGTGTAAGACAAATGAAAAATGTATGTTATATAACAGAAAAGGACAGGCCTGAAACCTGTCCTGTTTCTGTTCTTCCGGTGACAACAGCTGCGGGAACTAATAGACAGCTCGTCCACTCTTATCATTATTATGTTAATACTTATTTATGTTCAGGAACTGACCCGCTCTGTTCGAACAAATCATATAATCCATCCGCGTAGGGCCTGACATAATACGTCAGGCGGCAGGCTTCAGGCTTCAGCCGGTATGGCGGCAGCGGCTCAGGGCCGCAGCTGTTGCTGCCTAACGCGCCCTGGCGGGCATCAATATTTAACCAGGTATATTCAAGATCACGTTCCAGCAGGTCATCATGTGTAGCTTCTGTCAAGGCTTCATCACTGTAATCGTGAGCGGTGAACGAAAAGGCCTGATCACTGTAAAAAACAAGTCCCGCGCCAAGATCGTTCTTCAAGGCAACGATTTTCGTGTCCTCATGAGCGCTGTTTTCCTGAGGTCTTACATAAGGTTCATGCAGATCTGTGACATCTGCTTCATACAGGCCTGTCAGAGCGGCTGTTTTCTTATCAGGATAGCTTTCCTGAGGGCCTCTCCCGTACCAGACAACTTTTTCCAGTTCACCGCTGAGCAGCCACCGGTGGCCAATACGAGGCAGATACGGCAGATCGGTTCCAGGTTCAAAGTGACAGTCTATTTTCAGTGTACCGTCTCCGAAAAGGGTATAGATCCACTCCGTCCGGCAAGCTGGCTTTATAACAGGAGGTGCCTGGATTGTTACGCACCTGATCAGCAGACAGTTGTCTTCCAGCTGCCATTCACAATGGTCAAGGCGGTTCAGCAGCTTATCAAGCCCTTCCCGCTGCCACTGCTCAGACACTTTCGCGAAACCATTATCGTTATCGGTTGGCGCGCGCCACAGGTTTGTTTCAGGGCCTTCCTGCAGCATTGGGATATCCTGCCAGATATAATCCACCAGCAGGCCGCGGCCAAGATCAAAGCTGATACTGAAGGATTCACCGGACGCGATCAGGAGATCACGATCCACCTCAACTTGCAGTCCGGGCAGATCATCTGCCGGTTCTTTATCCAGCTGGCGAGTCGCCAGCTCGAACTGGGCAGTCGCGACCGGATAGCCCGCCGGTGCCCAGAGCGTCTCTTGTTTCTGGGTAAAACTGAATGTCAGCTGCCAGTCAGATGTTTGATCAAGGGAGGGCAGCGGCACTTGAACAACTTGACTTTCGCCTGGCGCGAGATTCAGCCGCTCAAGATAATCTGAAGCGATTTCACGGCCGTTGGCCGCTACACTCCAGCGTACCTGAAGCCAGCTGATATCTGTGTAGAGAAGTCGGCTGGTCAGGCGGAAAGTCCCCTCCTGTTTATCAACTGCCTCAACTGATACAGGTGTCATCACTTGCTTAAGCTCCATCAGACCCGTATGCGGCTGTCGATGCGGATAATTAAGGCCATCCACACAGAAAATCCCATCGTGCGGATAATCGCCAAAATCTCCTCCATAGGCATAAAACAGGCTGCCGTCTTCTCTTTGCGCGAGTATGCCATGATCAACCCATTCCCAGACACAGCCTCCAAGCAGCGCTTTCTCACGATAGATCATCTGCCAGTAATCTTCCAGGCTGCCCGGACCATTCCCCATCGCATGAGCGTACTCGCACATGATGAAAGGCCGGTCTGCCACTTTCGCCCATTCTTCCAGCGTGTACCGCCGGTCACGGTGATCTACTGGTTTCAGGTCGTCTCTGACCAGCTCCTTATCGTGCCAGACAGCCGGATACATAGTACTGAGCACATCTACCTCCGGTGCCCAGCCTGCTTCGCAATAGTGAATCGGACGGCTGTTATCCAGCTGCCTGGTCCTTTCAATCATTTTTTTATGGTTGCTGCCATAACCTGACTCATTACCCATAGACCAGAAAATGATCGACGGATGGTTTCTGTCCCGAATGACCATACGCTCGGCTCTCTCAATATACGCCGCTTCATACGATGAATCAGAACTGAGGGCATAGTCCGTAATATTATCACCATGTGTTTCAAGATCTGCCTCATCAATAACGAACAGGCCATAGGTGTCACAAAGATCGAGCCAGCGCGGATCATTAGGATAGTGGCTGGTCCTGACTGTATTAACATTATGCTGTTTCATCAAGGTGATATCTTTGACCAGATCGGCCATTGGCGTTGTATGCCCATGCAGGTAACTGGTATCATGCCGGTTAACACCGCGCATCTTGATAGCCACACCGTTAACCAGAACCTCAACACCGCTTATTTCTATGCTTCTGAACCCGGACCGAACAGGGTAGATGGCCAGGCTGGTTCCGTCGTCAAGCTCAATCTGGGCTGTAAGCAAATAAAGGTTCGGCGTCTCGGGGGTCCAGTGTTTAACGTTTTCTATGACAATCTCATGTTCAAGATGCTCACAGCTGCCTGATCTCGTATCAAACGATTTGGAGAAAGTTGCCGCGGTCTGTCCCTTCTCATCAAGAAGATTGAAGTGAACCTGTCCGGAAGCCGGCTGGTCATAACACTGTACATCAGCGTTTACACTCAGCCTGCCATGCCTGTAGTCGTCGTCAAGAACCGCTGTCGCCCAGAAATCCTGAAGTCTGACACTTTCATCCGCGACGAGCGCCACGTCTCTGAAAATACCACTCAGGCGCCAGAAATCCTGGTCTTCAAGGTAAGACGCGTCACACCACTGATACACGCGAACCGCCAGAAGATTCTCGCCTTTGCTTAACTTGCTGGTGATATTGAAGCTCGATGGCATATGTGTCACTTTAGAACAGCCGGCATATTCACCATTCACATAAAGTTCAAAAAATGAGTTGACACCGCCAAAGTGAACAAAAACCTGTTTACCCTGCCAGCGCTCAGGTACGTCAAACCATTTACGATAGCAAGCTGTCGGGTTATCATCTGGCACATGCGGCGGCTCATATGGGTAAGGATACCTGACATTTGTATAGTTGGGTTTGTCATAACCCTGCATCTGCCAGTTAGACGGAACCGGAATGCTGTCCCAGCTCTCATCATCAAACTCAGGCATCATGAAATCTTCAGCGATCAGTCGGGGCTGTGGCTGCCAGTCAAACTGCCAGCGGCCGTTCAGCGGCATGTAATAAGCAGACTTGCCGTACTGCAGGCTTCTGGCGGCTTCCAGATTCTGATAGGGCAGAAAACTGGCGCTTGACGGTTCACGGCCGCGTTGAAGCAAAGACGGGTTTTTCCAGTCGGGTAGTTTTTTTTCCATGTGATTACCTCCGGGAATGTTGTTCTTCATC
>SLMY01000200.1 GCA_007133255.1 Clostridiales bacterium | reverse complement strand
GCTTCTCTGATAGAATATAACTGAAGTCCTACTGGTATATGCATCCTGTCCACCTCTTATTTCTTTGTCTTTTAAGACTGATGATCATTTCCTTGACAATATCAAAAAGGGCTCGCCAGTTCAAGATACTTACTGCCAATAAGTATTAAATATTTGTCTTGCTTCACCTGATAGGCCCTTCGTTGCTCTTTGCTTTTACCTTCAAATTCGATATAATTCTTAATTAGCAGATTTTATCCAACGCGTTTTAAGCAAAAAAGATGAAAGAGGTGTCAGAAACTGCTGTGATGTCTATCAGCGAACCTGTTTATGAAGACGTTAAATCAAGAAGTGATCGACTGATCTACCCGTTTTCCTGCAACCGGCAGGCAAATCAGGGGCAGCCGATGATGGTTGACGCGCACTGGCACTATGACATTGAGATGTTATACGCGCTCAGCGGCGAAGCCCGCTTATTCCTTAACGGCCGTTTTTATTCATTCGCCGCCGGCGACATGGTTCTGATCAGCGCCCGTGAAGTGCATGCTGTCTGGGGCAGCGAGGATACAGAATATATTTGCATCAAATTTGACCCGGAAATACTATATACCTCCTCGCGTTCCATTTTTGAGTCACGCTATGTGCTGCCGTTCACAATGTCTAAAGTTGAACTTCAAAAAATCTTTTCTGAACATGAGATTAAGCATACGCCTTTGCCTGCGCTCATTCATTCAGCCTTACAGGAGTTCACAGATAAAACATATGGCTTTGAGCTGGCGGTCCGTACCCATATCTGTCAGATTTTTCTCTGGGTTTTAAGAAACTGGCAGGGTAAGGGGCTGGAAATAGACACAAGCTACGCCCTTAATGACAGTGATCGAGAACGGCTTCAGGTTGTGTTTGATCAGATTGACCAGAAATATATGCAGAATCTGACCGCTAAAGAAATGGCCAGAATCTGCAATATGAGTTACAGCTATTTCTCACGGTTCTTTAAATCAGCTATTGGCAAATCCTTTACAGCCTACCTGAATCATGTCCGTTTAACAGAAGCCGAAAAGCTTCTGGTCACGACCAGTAAAACAATAACGGAAATCTCGATGGAAACAGGTTTTTCCAGCACCAGTTATTTTATTAGTCAGTTCAGGCGTCATAAAAATGTGTCTCCCAGGCAGTTCAGACAAAAACTAACAGAAAGACTGTCGGTATCAAGTCAGTTATAGTCAGGTTTTTTGTTTGATGCAGCACTCTCAGCCTTGAGCAGCGGATTGATTTTTGTAAAGGAAAGCCTTGAACAGCCTGCCTTCATGGTAAACTGTTCAAGGCTTTTTTGATTAATCAGTCTTTTAGCTGAACGGACTGTCTGCCAGTGTCAGTAAATGTCCTGATCAGCAACAGCTGCCGGCCGGTCAAAACTAGTTTTCATCAGATAATGTCTGTTCTCGTCAGAGGCTATGTGGAAGCCATGCATGGCTTCCAGTACGTGACTGGTCAGGCTGCCGCTGGCACGGTGATCTTTCGTACCTTCTTTAACGGCTCTTGCCATATCTGCCACGCCCAGGCCGCGACTGTTTTCAGCGTAAGGCCGGGTGACTGTTATTTCTTTAAACTGATCTTCTCCGGCCAGACGCAGCTTGACAGGTCCGCCAAAAGTATTTGGATCAGGAACAGACAAGGTACCCTTGCTGCCATAAATCTCAATAAAGGGCAGGTTGGCATGCCACACGTCAAAACTGGTCAGGATCGTAGCTACAGCGCCATTACTCATATCAAGTACGCCTGCAACATGGGTAGGAACCTCAACATCGATTATCTGGCCGTTTTTCTTCTCACTCGTGATCGTCCGCTGTGGAAATGATATGGCTGTACTGCCGGTTACACGTCTGGCAGGACCCAGCAGCGCGAAGAGCGCTGTCAGGTAATATGGCCCCATGTCAAACATAGGACCGCCGCCTAACTGATAGTAAAACTCAGGGTCCGGATGCCAGCTTTCGTGACCATGGCAGGTCATAAAAGCAGTCGCTCCGATCGGCTGTCCAACTACACCTTCCTGAATCAGCTGCAGACAAGTCTGAATGCCCGCGCCCATAAAAGTATCTGGCGCACCGCCCAGCAGCAGATTTTTTTCTTCTGCCAGCTTCGTAAGCATCATGCCATCTTCAAGTGAAATTGAAAGTGGTTTTTCCACGTAGGTATGTTTCCCAGCCATGAGTGCCTGACGGCATATATCGGCGTGTGCCTTTGGAATGGTCAGATTAAGGACAATATCAATATCAGGGTCTTCTATCAGTTCCTGTGTTTTTAAGACACGCGGCACATTATATTTTTCAGCCTGTGTTTTCGCCCGTTCTGTCACCAGATCCGCGACCGCGCTGACTTCTACCGTCTTAAAGCGCTGATTGAGATTTTCAAGATAGATGCTGCTGATGTTTCCGCAGCCAACGATGCCTATTTTTACTTTACTCATACGTTCACCTTCCTCTCGTTTCTTGCCTTTCAAATTTATTTTGGCTTAAAGCACTTATGTGCGATTATGTGTCCATAAACTGATCGATATGGAGGTCCAGCTCAACCGCTCTGTCTTTACCGGCAGCAGCCCATAAAAAGCCGCGTCTCATCAGTTCAAGAGGTTCATACGCGTCGAACACATCATTATGATGGCCTAATGAGTTATAGAACACCCGTCCATGTCCCCATCGTTTTGTCCAGATAACCGGTACAGCCGATATTGGATTAGTCATATGGAAGCCCTTCGCGGCGGGATTGGGGAATTGAGTGGTTGCCAGAACTTCGACCGCGGGATCTACATGCACATAGTATTGTTCACTGCTGACAGAAAAATCCTGAAGGTTTTCCGTGATCGGATTTGATACTGAACTGATATTAACAACATAAGGTGTTCCGTCATTTCCAGGATGCGCGACCCATTGTCCGCCAGTCATGAACTGCCAGTTCACATTCTGACGGAAAGAATCACACATACCACCATGGCAACCTGCCAGGCCAACACCTGACGCGACAGCCAGACTAGCGCTTTCACACTGCTCAGCTGTTATTTCACCCATTGTCCATGCCGGAACCAGAAGATGCAGTGACTGCAGATATTCTTTGTCAAGAAGGCTGTCGAGTGTATCTGATATCTTCACATCAAATCCTTCCTGTTTGAGAACGGATCCGAATCGTTCTGATACCTGGACAGGTTCATGTCCATCCCATCCACCTTGTACAATTAGCGCTTTTCTCATAATTTCACCTGCTTTTATGCCGGATGTGTATCCGGTCTGTTTTTTCGGCCATTGGCAGCATCTGATATAGATCGCACAACTCTATGGCCAGTCATTTAATATCATGATAACCCTATTATAATTTAGTTTCTGGCCATTCCATGCTATTCTATAGACAATTCGTCTGATCTGCTGATCAGACAGCACATGACGGACATCGACCAATGACTGGTTAGACTAACAGGATCAGGTGGTAAACATGAGTAAAGCGTTTCATGAACAGCGTTTATTTCCAGATGACCTTCCTTTGCTTTTGATGCGAAGTAAGGAAATTGAGTTTCTGGCTCACTGGCAAAATGAAATCGAGTTGTTATTTGTCCGGGAAGGCCGGCAAGTGCTCGGGATTAATCACCAGACCTTTATTCTTGAGGCTGGTCAGGCTGCTTTTATCGCGCCCAATGATATTCACTATTACCACGGTCCGGGAACTTCATTGCTTGAACAGAATCTTGTTGAGCCAGGACAAGGTGAATGCTGCATGCTCTTTTTCCCGCCCGACCTCATATCACCGCTCTCAACCAATCGTTCCATGATCTGGCATCCTATGAAAAAAGAGGTTTTTAAAGAAATATATGACCTGATTAAAAAGCTGGAGCAGATTACCAGCGCTCAGGAGCCCTATTTCGCTTTGCAGGGTCGTGGTCTTCTGCAAATACTGATCGCCACCTTGTTTCGGCAAGAATCCGCTTTATTGCATGAAAACGCGCTTATATCACCTTCTGACAGTGACACTCAAATGCCTCAGGTCCTGACTTATCTAAACAGCCAGTTTGGCAGGTGTATCAGCCGCGATCAGATCGCTGAGCAGTTTGGGTTCAGTCCAGCTCATTTTTCACGGGTTTTCAAAGCGACAACAGGATTACCGTTTTCTGTTTATCTGCGGCAGCTGCGGATACAAAAAGCTTGTAATCTGCTGCAGCAATCCAAATTGTCAGTCACTGAAATCGCTCTTAGCTGCGGATTTGAAAGCATCCGCACCTTTAATCGCGCTTTCAGACAGTATGCCGGCTGCCAGCCAACGTCTCTAAGACTGTATAAACGTTGATAAAAGTGTATCAACACCACCGCTTATACACGATTGTAAATGACTGGAACAATAGGTATGCTTATAACGTCTGAAAAATACCGTGGGAAACAAGTGAAGGAGACAACAATGGAGCTCGAAATTGACAGTATCAGCAAAAGTTTTGGTGACCTTCAGGTTCTGAATCAAATCAGTTTCACAGCCTCCTCAGGTATGGCCATGGGACTGCTTGGCAGAAATGGCGCGGGTAAAACGACTGCCATTCGGATTATCATGCACGTGTTTCCTCCTGACGCCGGACAGATCAGGCTGGATGGGAAGCCGCTTCGTAATGGACTGGCATCGATTGGATATTTGCCGGAAGAAAAAGGTCTTTACCCCAAATTCAAGATTGGTGACCAGCTCGTTTATCTTGGCCAGCTGCGCGGCCTGAGCCGGAAAGCGGCAGCGCGGTCAGTCAACTACTGGCTGGAACGCTTTTCACTGGCCTGGTATCACGATAAAAAACTGGAAACACTCAGCAAAGGGAATCAGCAGAAAATACAGTTAGCGCTGGCACTGCTGGCTGATCCTGAGATTGTAATCCTGGATGAGCCCTTCAGCGGTCTTGATCCGGTCAACGCGCAGCTGCTTAAAGATATTGTCAGGGAGCAAGTTGACGCTGGAAAGGTTGTCTTGTTTTCCAGCCATCAGATGAGTTATGTAGAGCAGTTTTGTGACAATGTGGCGCTGCTGGATCGTGGCCAGATTGTCTTAAGAGGGAACCTGAAACAGATAAAACGAGAGAAGGCGAAAAACAGGCTGTATGTTCAGCTTTCAGGTGATCCTGCCGCTTCAGGGCAGCGGCTTTCATCTTTACTCAGTCAGCATAACCGGCTCGCGGAGACGGTTGAAAGTATTGAAGCATCTGGTGATGGCAGCCTGATTCATCTGAGTGACACCGGCAGCCGTGCCCATATTTTATCGCTTCTGGCCGGCAGCGGCGCAGATGTAGAGCAGTTTCGGCTTGCTGAACCCAGCCTGGAAGAAATTTTTGTTGAGGAAGTAGGTGAAAGCAATGAAAAGCAGACAGTTTAGAATTGTTATGTCTTTTGAGTACATGACCTATATGCGTAATAAAGTTTATATTGGCATCACGATTCTTATTGTTATCCTGCTTGCGCTGGGCCTGAGCGCGCCAAAAATCATAGAGACAGCGCGCGGGCTTGGCTTTACCGGAGCTGATCCTGATATCGATGATCCTGCCAGCACTGTTTATGTGGTTGATCATACTGATGATCCCCATCTGATGTCTCACCTGGAAGCAACGCTTCCGGATGAACGCTGGCGCGCGGGGAACGCGACTGAAATTGAAGCCTACCGGCAGCAGATTGATGGCCGGGAAGCCAAGGCGGCTTTAGTCATTGAATCGCAGCAGAATCTAAGCTATATAACCAGGCGATTTGGCAGTGATCAGCTGGCAAATATAAGTGAACGTGTTTTGACAGCGTACTTCCAAACAAGGCAATTGTCTGAAGCAGGTCTGGAAGAAGCTGATATTGACCGCATCCTGACACCACCGCGGATGAATCGAATCGAGCTTGTGGAGGAAGCAGGCAAATCAATGGAGCAGACTTATTTCTATACTTATCTGCTGGTCTTTTTGCTTTACATGACAGTCATGATGTATGGTCAGCTGGTGGCTTCATCGGTCGCTTCAGAAAAAAGCAACCGCGCGATGGAGATGCTGATCACATCAGCTAAGCCTCTTAGCCTGATGTTCGGAAAGGTGATTGGCTCCGGACTCGCCGGACTGACTCAAATCGCTGTCTTTCTGGTCGCGGCAGCCGGTTTCTATAAGATAAATGAAGCCAGCTGGGCTGATATTCCCTTTATTCAGTCAATCTTTGAAATGCCTGTTCATATTATTGGTTTCACAGTCTTGTTTTATCTGGCTGGTTACTTTATGTTCGCGTTTTTATATGGCGCGCTTGGCTCACTTGCCAGCCGGATTGAAGACATAAACACCAGTATTATGCCCATTATGCTAATACTTATGTCAGCCATGTTTGTTTCTATCTTCGGCATGATCAATCCTGACGCTCAGTTTCTGACCGTTTTTTCGTTTATCCCCTTCTTCTCACCGATGGCCATGTTTGTCCGGATCGCCATGACAGATGTAACGGCTTTGGAAATCGTTGTGTCTATTCTGATTATGGCAGCAACAATATTCGGCACTGGCTGGATATCAAGCAAAATTTACCGAGTTGGCGTGTTAATGTATGGCAAACCGCCTAAACTTGGAGAACTGATCAGCATACTCCGGCAGGAAAAAGCCTGAGGAATCAAAACAGGCATGCTGTACCGCATGCCTGTTCAATCTCTTGCCTGTTCAACTTCTAAATCTAAATCACTTGTTCAGTCAGCGTACTTCCTGACAAAGTCTTCAAGTTCTTCCATCAGCATCGGCCGTCCGATCAAATATCCTTGTCCCATTTTGAAGCCGGCTTCCTCAAGCAGTTCCATTTGTTCAGCCGTTTCTATGCCTTTCGCGCAGACATCAATATCCAGCACCTGGGCCATCTGAAGAATAGCCACCGCGATCTGCAGATCGCGTTCATTTTCAGTTATCTGCGCCGTCAGGTCACGGCTCAGCTCGATGATATCAAAAGGAATATAGCGAAGCAGGTCAACATTCGAGTAGCCTTTCCCGAAATTGCCCAGTACAAGCCGAATGCCCATCTCATCATGCAGTCGTCTTAAATTGCGAATACCAGTATCATTCAGGGGCTGTGCTTCACTAAGCTCAAACTGGACATGCGCGGCACTGATGCTGGCACGATCAAGCATATACTTGACCCGTTCCACAAACTCAGGCCGATTAACCTGAAAACTAAGCACGTTAATTGATATAGTCAAATCCATCTGCAGTGACTGCATCAGCTTCGCTCCATCCTTGAACGCATGTTCAAGAAACCACGCGCCAAACTGCATCGTCAGTTTTTCGTCGGCTTCAATGGTTGGCAGAAACGCCGACGGCGGAATGGTATCACCATCTTCCAGTACCATCAGGTCGGCAAAGACTTCATACGTGTTGCATGTATTTCTGCCAAAGGTCCACTTTGGCTGTCCAAATAGCTTAAAGCGATTATTAATGAGCGCGTCTTGAATCTGGTGGCTTGGTATCTGAGTCATAAACAACCTCCTTGTGGTACTGCGAGTTATGTTTAGTCAGGTTTAACTCCATTATATACTATATCCTCTGGTAAGATCATCACTCTAGCTCAAAAAAGGCCTATAGTCTGTTAAAAAAGCTTGAACAGTTAATTGCCCGCATTTACAAATGAAGATAGATGGATACTCAATATATTATAATTATTATAATCAAACAGATCTGCTTATCGATTAAACTCTGTGCTAAAATGGGAGTATCCAAAGAAAAAGGAGCTTACGATGAAAGACGGATTTATTCGTGCAGGAACAGCTACACCACAGATAAAGGTAGCTGACTGCCAGTATAACCATGACCAGATATTGAAACTGATGCGGCAGGCTGATCAAGACCAGGTTCATGTTCTGATCTTTCCGGAATTATGTTTGACCGGCTATACTTGTGGTGACCTTTTTCTCAGCAACACCTTATTGAAAGCGGCCCGCAAAGCACTTCAGAGCTTAGTCAACAAAAGCAGCAAAATGGAAACCTTATTTGCTGTTGGTCTGCCGCTTGCTGATGGCGCCGGCCTGTATAATGTTGCCGCCGTTTTTCAGCAGGGCCGCTTGCTCGCGTTTGTACCCAAACTGAACCTTCCAAATTACAGTGAGTTTTATGAACAGCGCCATTTCACAGCCGGACCGCTTTCCGGAAAAGTATTGTTTGATCAGGAATGGGTCCCTTTTGGCAGTCGTCTCCTGTTCCAGTGCGAGCAGATGCCGGAACTGACCGCAGCTTTTGAGATCTGTGAAGATTTGTGGGTTGCCAGTCCAGTATCATCTGTTCACGCTGCAGCCGGCGCGACACTGATCGGCAATCTGTCGGCCAGCGATGAAACAGTCTCAAAAGCCGATTACCGGCGCCTTCTGGTAAAAAGCCAGTCCGCGCGGCTTATCTGCGCCTATCTGTATGCTGACGCGGGAGAAGGGGAATCTACAACCGACCTCGTTTTTGCCGGACATAATCTGATTTATGAGAATGGCCGTGAAGCGGCTCAGTCATCTCTTTTTTCCAGCGGTCTCCTGACCGCCGATCTTGACCTGCAGCTGCTGATACAGGAAAGACGGCGCCAGAACACGTTTACAGCTGCCGGGCCAGAAACTGGACTGCAGCCGTATCAGACACTTCCCTTTAAGCTGACAATGAAAACAGTGAAGCTGAACCGAAGAATAGATCCCCAGCCATTTGTTCCATCTGATTATGATGAGCGCAACAGCCGTTGTGAAGAGATTTTACAAATACAGACAAGAGGGTTGAAAAAAAGACTTCAGCACATTGGCTGTCGAACGGCTGTTGTGGGATTATCTGGAGGTCTTGACTCAACACTGGCCTTATGGGTCACCGTTAAAGCGTTTGAGTCGCTGTCATACAATCTGAAAGGGATCATTGGCGTAACAATGCCAGGTTTCGGGACAACAGACAGAACCTACCAGAACGCGCTGCGCCTCACATCGGAGCTTGGGATCACACTACGTGAGATCCCTATCAGCGAAGCGGTTCTAGGTCATTTTAAAGACATTTCACATGACCCCCTTATTCAAGATGTCACATATGAGAACGCTCAGGCTCGCGAGCGTACACAGATCCTGATGGATCTGGCAAATAAGCATCATGGACTTGTCATCGGCACAGGCGATTTATCCGAGCTGGCACTGGGCTGGGCAACTTACAATGGTGATCATATGTCTATGTACGCGGTCAACTGCTCAATTCCTAAAACACTGGTTCGCCACCTGATTCAATACGCGGCCGAGAACAGCGGCGATCATTTAAAAAAAGTGATGAAAGATATTCTCAACACGCCTGTCAGCCCGGAGCTGCTGCCGCCAGGAGACGGAGAAATCGCTCAAAAAACTGAAAGTATTGTCGGGCCTTATCTGCTTCATGATTTTTTTCTGTATTACCTGGTCAGGTACGGTTTTTCACCGGCTAAAATAGAACGACTGGCAAAATACGCTTTTCACGGCTTGTTCACTGCCGAGGAAATCCATCACTGGCTGAAAATTTTTATCAAACGGTTTTTCGCGCAGCAGTTTAAACGCAGTTGTCTGCCAGACGGGCCAAAAGTCGGCAGTGTCACATTGTCTCCCCGCGGTGACTGGCGTATGCCCAGCGACGCTGAAGCAGCACTGTGGCTGCAGGATCTGGAATAGATGGTGATATGGGTTTTTGTGATACAGCTCCAGCAGATAAATCGTGTGTCTGCGCACGTTTATAATGTAGGCCGCTGAAAAAGAAGCATCAGCACTTTCTCAGCATAACAGGCAGCTTCAGTCTGAATCGTATAGCGGCGCTGCCTGACCTGAAAGTCAATCAGATGAGCGCTGCAGTCAAGCAGTGTCACTCTTTGCAGAGGAACTTCAAAGGCATTTTCCGAAGCCAGGAAAATAATCCTCTGGCTGGTGATGATCAGCTCGCCTTCGTTTTTGTCATCAATTTCGGCGGGCATCAATATTTCCTGAGGCCTGACGATATAATAGTAGTTGCCCCCCGAATAACGTACAGCCAGTCTTGACGGATCCATCTTCTTTGAGTCAGTTAAAGGCGCGAAAATGACGCGGCTGGCCGGCACGTAAAAATGGCAGATCTCAAACTCATGAAGGTCAACACGAGGATGATAGCGGTTAGGGAGCCGTCCGCTGTCGATCAGCCTGGCTTGTCCTTCAGGAAATGACGGGAGCTGGTCAGGCCGGCAGGCGTTCGCGTTCTCTTTTTTTTCCAGATATCTTGATCTGAAGAAAAGCAGCCAGGCCAGGCCAGATACTGCCAATGATAATACTCTGAAAACTGACCAGCGAAAATCAATATCAATAGGGATAATGGATGTTATCAGCGCCAGTACAGAAAATACAAGCGCGGCAGCAAGATGTGTTATTCTTTCAGGTCGACTCAAATTATTCACTCCTCCTGCCATTGTTCAGTCATGGATTTCAGCCAGGCATCCAATTCAGGCAGTTCCATTGGAAGTTTTACCAGACCGGCCTTCGCATAGGGTCTGATTCGCTGTAATGCCTGTTCAGCCGCGTCCAGTCGTCCAAGAGCGGCAGCAGGGTGATTGATCCGGTTGAGAGCAGCTATGGATTGCTCCAGAATTTTCAAATCATCTTGCATAGATGTATAAAAATAAGTCGCGCAATCTGAACACAGACCATTTATATCGGTTTCTATCGCGAAACCTTTTACCTGGCAGATTTTACACTTAGCCATCCATCTCCCGCCTCTCACCAGTCAGTCACAACTGGTTTTACGATTAAGCTCTTCTTTCGCTGACAGGCACCTGCATCATATAAACACACAGCCGCCGCCCAGTCCGTTATAATGATTCTTGTCAGATAACTGTAAAGAACCAGTGTTTTTGTTAACACATATATTATAGCCGATATAAGCTGAAAGAGGGAAGCTATGCCTGAATTGCCTGAAGTTGAAACGGTTCGCCAGACACTCTTACCTGAAGTAACCGGACGCCTCATCGTGGTTACAGATATCATCACGCCTGGCGTACTGCTTAATCCTGATCAACTGGAGTTGCCGGCGAATCCAGATGCAAACAGCAAAAGCGCCTGCTCTGGCGGTTGGCGGACAGATAAGGACAGCCCCTGTAGAAAAACCGCTAAACAGGCCAGCTGGAAGATAACAGGGCTTGAAAGACGCGGAAAGTACCTGATTATCAGACTGCTCAGAAGCACGGCAGCACAGCCCCGCCAGGCTGCCCTGCTGGTTCATCTGCGTATGACTGGACGGCTGGTGCTTCAACAGCATTATGAAAAGCCTCTCAAACATACCCATATCCGCTTTGTATTAAGCGCGTCTGATCAGAACAAGATTTGTGACCAGGCGATGCCTGAAGATAACATCTATCCTGAAGATAGCATCTATATGGATTATCACGATACAAGACGTTTTGGCCGTATCTGGCTGCTGCCAGCAGACAAAAACGGTAAGCTGATTCATGCGCCTTCCGGGTTTTATCTTTTAGGACCTGAACCGCTTGAGGCTGGATTTACATCAGCGGTTTTCACAACGCATCTGCGAAGAAGACTGAAAACACCGGTCAAATCCGCCCTGCTTGATCAGACTGTTGTCGCGGGCCTAGGCAATATTTATGCCGATGAAGCCTTATTCAAAGCCTGCGTTCAACCGCGGCGGCCTGTATCATCTTTGACTGATCACGAAATAGAAAAACTGCGCAGGGCTATCATTGATGTACTTAATGAGGCAATATCCTGCCAGGGAACGTCGCTCAGAGACTATGTTGATGGCTGGAACCGTAAAGGCCGCTTTCAGTCCTGTCTGATGGTCTATGGACGTGCAGGCAAATCGTGCAGGCACTGTGGCGGTCTCATTACAAAAACAGTTCTGGCCGGACGGACGACTTGTTTTTGTCCGAGCTGTCAGCACTGAGCCAGACCTGGAGTGATTCGCTTTTACCTGATGTCATTAATTATCGGCTGACTTATTCTCATTTTGCGGCTATTTATGCTATGATGGAACTGTTTGCAGAATCACGGCGGGGGAAGCTGTCTAGAATAAAGTAAAGCTGTGTATAGGCATGGATGCCTGCGAATGAATTTATCATGAATAAGGGGTAATTTGAATGGATCTGTTTCAGAAATGTCATGAATTTACAAGAGCAAAAAAAGCGATGGCCATGGGTATTTATCCATTTTTTCATATGCTGACTTCGGGACAGGATACAGAGGTCATCATGAACGGCAAGCGCACCATTATGCTTGGGTCAAATAATTATCTGGGACTGACCGCGGACCCAAGAGTTAAAAAGGCTGCCATAGAGGCTGTCGAAAAATACGGTTCCGGTTGTTCTGGATCGCGTTTCCTTAATGGGACACTCGACCTTCACGTCGCGCTTGAGGAAGATTTAGCCAGATTTCTGCAAAAAGAAGATTGTCTTGTGTTTTCGACAGGTTTCCAGTCAAACCTCTCGATTATTTCCGCGATAACCGGCCGGGGAGATTATATTCTGTCTGACGCGATGAATCACGCGAGTATTGTAGATGGCACACGGCTCAGCTTCGCCAGAACCATCAAATACCGGCATCATGATATGCAAGATCTTCAGCGTCTTCTTGAGCGCTGTGCGCTGGACGAAAAAGCTGGCATTCTGATTGTCACAGACGGCGTGTTCAGTATGGAAGGTGAAATTTGTAATCTGCCTGAGATTGTCAGGCTCGCCAGACAATACGGCGCGCGTGTTCTGGTCGATGACGCTCATGCTATAGGTGTCCTGGGGCCACGCGGGCGGGGTACGGCCGAGTATTTCGGCTTGACAGATGAAGTGGACCTGATCATGAATACATTCTCAAAAACACTGGCATCTCTGGGCGGCTGTGTTGCCGGCCCGGCTGATGTGATTCATTATATCAAGCATACAGCCCGGCCCTTTATTTTCAGTGCCAGTGTCCCGCCGGCACAAGTCGCGGCCGCGCATGAAGCTCTGCGAATTCTTGAGGCGGAACCCGAGCGGGTCAGGCGGTTAAATGATATTGCCCGATATATGAAAAAGGGACTGCAGCAGATCCCGGTTGTCCATCTGCATGAAAGCGGTAACGATCTTGTCCCCATTTTGCCCATTATGACCGGCAGTGTCGGCCGAACTTTATATACCGCGAAAAACCTGCTGGACCACGGGGTTTATGTCAACCCGGTTTTCCCTCCTGCTGTGCCCGCTGAATGCTGCCTGCTTCGCACAAGCTATACGGCAACGCATACAGATGCTCAGCTTGACGAGGCGCTTGACATTATTGAGCATGTCTATACTGAGATGGCCTCCGACGCGTCAGTCGATTTTGACGCAGACATATAAAGACATATAAGAGGATGATATAAGATGGATAAG